>NZ_JBQLZP010000021.1:0-3153 GCF_052168335.1 Roseicyclus sp.
GGGGCGCCATCGCCCACCCCACCGCGCGCAAGCCCGCCCCCGCCCTCTCGCGCGCGACCGTGGCCGAGATCGACACCCTCATCGCCCGCCAGGAGGCCCGCCTCGCCGCCCTCGGCTGAACCCCGCCCGCGCCTGCCGCATCCCGCCATCCGGAACGCGCCCCGGCCCCCGCTTCATCTTTCGTCAAATACGCCCTTCGGCGCGAAGCGCCGGCGCCCGCCGGGGTTCGATGCCCCGGCGGGCGCGGTGGTGGGTAGGTTTTTTTGCGCTACCGCCCTTCGGGCTACTTGAGCTCGGGCGATCTTCTTTTTTGCGCTACCGCCCTTCGGGCTACTTGAGCGCGGGCGCTACCGCCCGCCGGGCCCCTGACGCGCGGGCGCGCTCAGGACGCCATCCGCCGTTCCGCCCGCGGGGCCTGGCGCACCACGCCGAGATCGAAGAGCGCGGCGATCTCCGCGTCGGGCAGCCCCGCCACGTCGCCCAGGATCTCCTCGGTATGCTCGCCGAGCGCGGGCGCGCGCACCGGCGCCTCGCGCGCATCGCCCGAGAAGTCCATCGGCGTGCCCGGCACGCGATATACGCCGATCCCAGGCTGCTCCACGCGGCTGAACATCGGGTTGGCGAGCGACAGGTCCGGGTCCTCGGCCAGCGCCCGGCCGAAGTCGCGGAACACCGACCAGGTCACCCCCGCCTCGTCGAACATCGCGCCGAACTCCGCCACCCGCCGCGCCGCGAACCAGGGGCGCAGCACCTCGGTGATCGCCGCCCGGTGGCGCCAGCGCGCGCCCTCCTCCGAGAGGCTCTCGCCGAGCCCCGCCTCGAGCGCGGCCATCTCGGCCTTGGTGCCGGTGACGTTCACGAGCCCCCGCCACTGCCGGTCGGTGAGGCCGATCACCATGACCCGCTCGCCATCCGCGCAGAGGAAGTCCTGCCCGTAGGCGCCATAGAGCGCGTTGCCCGCCTTCTCGCGCACCGTGCCGTTGACCTCGACCTCGCCGATGATCCCGAGATGGCCCAGCATCGCCGCGGCAACGTCCTTCAGTGCGACGTCGACGGCCGAGCCCTGCCCCTTGCGCAGCCGCTTGCGCTCGGCGGCCAGGAGCGCGTTCACCACCATGCCCCCCGCGATGCAGTCCCAGGCGGGCAGGACATGGGCCACCGGCTCCGCCGAGCCCGCGGGCCCGGTCGCATCGGGAAAGCCCAGCGCGGGGTTCACCGTGTAGTCCACGGCGGGCCGCCCGTGCCGGTCGCCGGTCAGCGTCACCATGCAGAGGTCAGGGCGGCGGGCGGACAGCGTCTCGTAGTCCATCCAGCCCCGCACCCGCAGGTTGGTGATGAAGAGGCCCGCATCCTCGCCCGGCGCGGTGATGATCTCCGAGATGATCTCGCGCCCGCGCGGGTGCTTCATGTCGACGGCGATCGAGCGCTTGCCCTTGTTGAGCCCCGCCCAGAACAGGCTCCGCCCGTCGCGCGTCACCGGCCAGCGCGCCGCGTCGAGCCCGCCCTCCAGCCGGTCGAAGCGGATCACGTCCGCTCCCATCTGCGCCAGCGTCATGCCCGCGAGCGGCACCGCGACGAAGGCCGACCCCTCCACGACCCGCATTCCCGAAAGGATGCCCATCAGTTCCACTCCGCCGTTGCCTGCATGCCGAGATAGCCCTCGGGTGCCACCGTGCCCAGGTCCATCGACCGCCCGTCGGCCGAGCGCCTGCCCTGGAGCCTCAGGTCGTGGGTGTGGAACATCGGATGCACGCCGCGGAAGCGGAAGCGGCGGGGCGGCTCGCCCGTGTGCCGCTTGGCCGCCTCCATCAGCATGATCGCCTGCATCGGCCCATGTGTGACGAGGGCGGGATACTTCTCGACCTCCCGCGCATAGGGCAGGTCGTAGTGGATGCGGTGCGCGTTGTAGGTGGCCGCCGAAAACCGGAAAAGCCGCGCCTCGTTGATCGGCACGGTCTCGTCGAAATCGGGCGCCTCCAGTTCGGGGATGCGTTTCGGCGGCGTGTAGCGCTCGGGGATGTGCAGGTAGACGATGTCCTGCTCCTCCTCGAGGAAGGCGCCGTTCTCGCCCTCGACCTGGTGGGCCACGGTGACGAAGACCATGTCGCCGGTGCCCCCGCTCTTCGGCGTCACGGCCTTGATCTCGGACCGGCGGCGCAGCCGCTCGCCGATCCGGAGGCTGCCGTGGAAGCTGAGCCGCCCCGCCGCCCACATCCGCCGCCTGAAGTCGAGCGGCGGCAGGAAGCGGCCGAGCTTGGGGTGCCCGTCCTCGCCGAGCTCGGACAGCGGCACGAACTCGGGGAAGGCCGCCCAGTGCCAGAGCCGCGGCAGCAGCGATCCCCGCCGCGTGTCGCGCTTGAGCGAGAGCGGGTGAGACACCGCGGCGTTGAGCATCCCGGCGAGTTGCGGCGTGAGGCAGCCCCAGCTTTCCTCGGTGCGGCCGATCCAGTCCTCGGCCCGCTTCATCTCGATCATCGGGAAATGCTCCGCCCGGGTCATGCCGCTTCCTTCATGCCGAGGATGCGCGCGACCGTCTCGCCCATGAGCGACGGATTGGGGGCCACCGTGATCCCCGCCTCCTGCAGGATCACGACCTTCTCCTGCGCGCTCTCGCCGAAGGCCGAGATGATCGCGCCCGCGTGCCCCATCTTGCGGCCCTTGGGGGCGGACAGGCCCGCGACATAGGCCGCCACGGGCTTGGTCATGTGGTCGCGGACATAGGCCGCGGCCTCGGCCTCCTGCGGGCCGCCGATCTCGCCGATCATGATGACGGCGTCGGTCTCGGGGTCCTGTTCGAACAGCTCGAGGATGTCGCGGAAGGACGAGCCGTTGATCGGGTCGCCGCCGATCCCGATGGAGGACGACACCCCGATCCCGAGCGCCGACATCTGGCTCGCCGCCTCGTAACCCAGCGTGCCCGAGCGCCCCACGATGCCCACGCGGCCGGGCGTGTAGATATGCGGCGGCATGATCCCCATGAAGCCCTTGCCGGGGCTGATGATCCCCGCGCAGTTCGGCCCGATCAGGCGCATCTTCCGCTCGCGCGGATAGCGGCGGAGGAAGCGCTTGACCTTCATCATGTCCTGCGCGGGCAGCCCGTCGGTGACGCAGGCGCAGGTGCGGATGCCGGCCTCGGCGGGCTCCATCATGGCG
>NZ_JBQLZP010000022.1:0-1685 GCF_052168335.1 Roseicyclus sp.
CTCGTGGCCGCTGATCATCGCCATCGCCATCACCATCGGCTGCTCCTTCTTCGTCCAGGGCGCGGAGGGCGCGACCTTCGGCATCATCCCGTCGATCAAGCGCCGCGTCACCGGGCAGATCGCGGGCATGGCGGGGGCCTACGGCAACGTCGGCGCGGTCTTCTACCTCTTCGTCTTCATGTTCGTCGACGCCTCGACCTTCTTCTTCATCATCGCGGCCGGCGCCCTTATCTCGTGGATCGTCTGCTTCTTCTGGCTGAAGGAGCCCGAGGGCGGTTTCGGCGAGGACTACGTCCTGTCCTCCGTCGACATGGCCATCGCCGAGGAGGCGCAGCGCCGCAAGGACGCCGAGCGCGACCTCGCCCAGATCTTCGAGGGCTCGCAGAAGGTCGCGCTGGCCGAGAAGGGCGACGGACTGACCGTCACCGCACGCTTCCGCGACCTGGACGAGCTGCGCAGCGCGCTCGCCCGCCTGGGCCGCACCGGACAGCAGCCCGCCGAATGACCGCACGCACGGCCGGGCGGAGCGCCGCCCGGCCCCCGAAACACTTCATCGCAAGGAACACGACCCATGGCGATCACTGACACACCCCCGGGCCGGAGCGGCCATGTCCTGACCGACTGGCGCCCCGAAGACCCGCAGTTCTGGGAGACCAAGGGCCGCGCCATCGCGACCCGCAACCTCTGGATCTCGATCCCCAACCTCCTCATGGCCTTCTCGGTCTGGATGGTCTGGTCGGTCGTCGTCGCCAAGATGCCCGCCATCGGCTTCGACTTCACGGTCGGCGAGCGCTTCTGGCTGGCGGCCCTGCCGGGCCTCTCGGGCGCGACGCTGCGCATCTTCTACAGCTTCATGGTGCCGATCTTCGGCGGACGCCGCTGGACGGCGATCTCGACGGCCTCGCTGCTCCTGCCCGCGCTGGGCATCGGCTTCGCGATCCAGAACCCCGACACCTCCTACGCGACCTTCCTGATCCTCGCGCTGCTCTGCGGCTTCGGCGGCGGCAACTTCGCCTCGTCGATGGCCAACATCGCCTATTTCTACCCCAGGAAGGTCAAGGGCCAGGCGCTGGCCATGAACGCGGGGCTCGGGAACCTCGGCGTCTCGGTCATGCAGTTCCTGGTGCCGGTCGTCATCACCATGGGCGTCTTCGGCGCGCTGGGCGGCGAGCCGCAGCAACTGTCGGACGGCGGCCAGCTCTGGCTGCAGAACGCGGGCTTCATCTGGGTGCCCTTCCTGATCGCGGGCGCGCTCGCGGCGTGGTTCGGGATGAACGACATCGCGGACGCCAGGGCCTCGCTCGGCGAGCAGATGACGATCCTCAAGCGCTACCACAACTGGGTGATGTGCGTGCTCTACATCGGCACGTTCGGCTCCTTCATCGGCTATTCGGCGGGCTTCCCGCTCCTGATGCGGACGCAGTTCCCCGAGGTGGACGCCCTGCAATTCGCCTTCCTCGGTCCGCTCGTCGGCGCACTCAGCCGTGCCGCGACAGGCTGGGTCTCCGACAGGTTCGGCGGCGGCCGCGTGACCTTCTGGGTCTTCCTCGGGATGATCCTCGCGGTCCTCGGCGTGATCTGGTTCCTGCCGCTCGGCGACAGCGCCGGCAACTTCTGGGGCTTCTTCGCCTGCTTCATGGGGCTGTTCTTCCTCACGGGCGTCGGCAACGCGTCGACCTTCCAGA
>NZ_JBQLZP010000023.1:0-4903 GCF_052168335.1 Roseicyclus sp.
CCCCGGCGGTGTTCTCGGGACGGAGCGTGATGCTTTCGCCACCGCGATCCTCGAAGCTGTACATCTCCTTGGTGACGACGTCGGAGGTGTCGCCGAGCGAGCGGGTGAAGACGCGGGTGTCCTCGATCACCGGGGTCTGCCACTCCTCGAAGCCCCAGGTCTCGGCGATGCGGCGGGTCCCGGCGGCCGAGACGACGCCATCCGCGTCGGCGAAGAGAAAGAGCGCGGGCACCTCGGCGCGGCCGAGGTCGCGCGCCCGCGTCTCGCGCACCAGCGCGCCCATCCGCACCAGCGCGGAGGTCGGGTAGCGCTCGGTCCAGAAGCGTCCATGGGCCTCGTTCAGCGGCTCGAAGCCGCGCTCCTCCCCGAGGATGAGCCGGGTCCAGGCATGCGCGAAGGGCCATTCGAGGATGCGGCCCGCGGGGTTGGCGAGCCCGAAGTTCGGCGAGACGAAGACGATCCCGGCCACGTCCGCAACCATGTCGGGCTCGGTCGCGGCGAAGGCCGCGAGCGTCCCGCCCGTCGAGGTCGCGATGACGAGGACGCGGTCGCCCACGGTCCGCGCGATGTCGAGCATGAGGTCGGTGTCGTCGATCCACTCGGTCGCGGTCGCCGCGCCCATGGCCTCGGCGCTGCGTCCGTGGCCCGGCAGCCGGTTGAAGACGAGGTTCGCGCCGAGCGCCTCGGCCACGCGGTCGGGCACCGGGCGGATCTCCTCGGAACTGGCGGAGAAGCCGTGGAGGTAGAGCACCGACCAGCGCGTGACCTCTCCCGGCGCGCCCGCCCAGACCACGCGCGCCTCGGCGCCCGGGACGATGTCGGGGAACCCCGCCTCGCGCGCGGCGAGGAGCGCGGGATCGGCGGTCAGGGCCTCGGTCGCCTGCGCCCCGCGCGCGGCGGGCTCGCGCGGGCCGAGGAGGAAGACGCCCGCGACGACCGCGACGAGGGCGACGACGACGCGGAGCAGGACGCGCGGGAACCTAGACACGGGCGAGCACCTCCTCGACGGCGCGGGTGATCGTGTCGAGGCAGGCAGGCTCGGAGAAGCGGTGATCCGCGCCCTTCACCAGTTCGAGCCGGATGTCGTCCCCCTCGACGTGCTCGAGCAGGCGGAGCGCCACCGACATCGGCACATCCGCGTCCGCCGTGCCCTGGAGCATCCGCAGCGGCAGATCGAGCGCGAGCGGCATCCTGAGGACGAGGTGGGTCCGCCCGTCCTCGATCATCCGGCGGGTCACGATCATGTCCTCGCCGTATTCGGAGGGCAGCGCGACCTGCCCCTCCTCCATGCACTGCCGGCGCTGCTCCTCGGTCCAGTCCGACCACATCCCGTCCTCGGTGAAGTCCGGGGCGGCGGCGATTGTGACGAGCCCCGCGACCTTGCCCGCCATGCGCCGCGCGAGGAGGAGCGAGATCCAGCCGCCCATGGAGGAGCCGACGAGGACGACCGGCCCCTCGGTCAGGGCGGCGACGGCGGCCTCGGCATCCTCGGCCCAGTCGCCGATGCAGCCCTCGGCGAAGTCCCCGCCGCTCTGCCCGTGGCCGGAATAGTCGAAGCGCAGGAAGGCGCGGCCGGTCCGGCGCGCCCAGTCCTCGAGGTGGAGGGCCTTGGTCCCCGTCATGTCCGAACGCAGGCCGCCGAGGAAGACGACGCCCGGCTCCCGCCCCGAGAAGCGGTGCCAGGCGATCCTGCGGCCCTGCGGCGTGTCGAGGTGGTTCGGCGTGTCCATGGCGCTCTCCCGTCTGGGGCCGGACCCTGCGACAAGGCGCGGGCGGGAGCAATCCCCCGAAACGGGCACCGGCCGACAGCCGCCGGCCGGGCGCCGCCGCACGACCTTGACAGCGGCCCCGACCCCGGCCTTGACCCGGGGCGCGCCTCCTGACATGTCAGCGGTCGACACATACCCGCAACCGGGCGTTCCGTGGGCGCCGAACCGACGAGGAGGCCGACCGATGGCCCAGATCTCCCTCACCCTTCCCGATGGCGCGAGCCGCTCCTATCCCGCAGGCGTGACGCCCGGACAGGTGGCCGAGGACATCTCGCCCTCGCTCGCCAGGAAGGCGATCAGCGCCACGGTCGGGGGCCGGCACTGGGACCTCCAGTGGCCGATCGAGGCCGACGCGGACATCGCCATCCACACGATGAAGGACGACGCGCAGGCCCTCGAGCTTATCCGCCACGACCTCGCCCATGTCATGGCCCGCGCCGTGCAGGAGATCTGGCCCGACGTGCGCGTCACCATCGGCCCGGTGATCGAGAACGGCTGGTACTACGACTTCGACCGGAAGGAGCCCTTCACGCCCGAGGATCTCGGCCGGATCGAGGCGAAGATGCGCGAGATCATCAACCGCCGCGACCCGGTCACGACCGAGCTCTGGGACCGCGACCGCGCGGTGGCCTACTACGAGGCCAACAACGAGCCCTACAAGGTCGAGCTCGTCGGCATGATCCCCGAGGACCAGCCGATCCGCATGTACTGGCACGGCCATTGGCAGGATCTCTGCCGGGGCCCGCACCTGCAGCACACCGGCCAGCTCCCCGCCGACGCCTTCAAGCTGATGAGCGTCGCGGGCGCCTACTGGCGCGGCGATTCGAACCGGCCGATGCTCCAGCGCATCTACGGCGTGGGCTTCCGCACCCGCGACGACCTGAAGGCCTACCTGACCTTCCTCGAGGAGGCCGAGAAGCGCGACCACCGCCGCCTCGGGCGCGAGATGGAACTCTTCCACTTCCAGGAGGAGGCGCCGGGGATGGTGTTCTGGCACCCCAACGGCTGGACCGTCTACCGGGTGCTCGAGGACTACATGCGCCGCAAGCTCACGCGCGCCGGCTACCGCGAGATCAGGACGCCGCAGGTCGTCGACCGCAAGCTCTGGGAGGCCTCGGGCCACTGGGACAAGTACCGCGAGAACATGTTCATCACCGAGATCGACGAGGAACATGCCAACGAGAAGCGGGTCAACGCGCTGAAGCCGATGAACTGCCCCTGCCACGTGCAGGTCTACAATCACGGGCTGAAGTCCTACCGCGACCTGCCGCTGCGGCTGGCCGAGTTCGGCTCGTGCCACCGCTACGAGGCGCATGGCGCGCTGCACGGGCTCATGCGCGTGCGCGGCTTCACCCAGGACGACGCGCACATCTTCTGCACCGAGGACCAGATCGAGAGCGAATGCGCCGCCTTCATCGAGCTCCTCTCGGGGATCTACCAGGACGCGGGCTTCGCGAGCTTCGACATCAAGCTCTCGACGCGGCCCGACGTGCGCGTGGGCTCGGACGAGATCTGGGACAAGGCCGAGGCCGCGCTCGAGAAGGCGATCCTGAGCGTGCGCAACGACTACGAGATCGACCCCGGCGAAGGCGCGTTCTACGGGCCGAAGCTCGACTTCAAGCTGACCGACGCTATCGGGCGGGAGTGGCAGTGCGGCACGTTCCAGGCGGACTTCAACCTGCCCGAGCGGCTGGATGCGACCTATATCGGCCCGGACGGGGAGAAGCACCGCCCGGTCATGCTGCACCGCGCGATCCTGGGCTCCTTCGAGCGCTTCATCGGCATCATGATCGAGAACTATGCCGGCAAGCTGCCGTTCTGGCTCGCGCCGCGCCAGGTCGTGGTGGCCTCGATCGTGTCGGAGGCGGACGGCTTCGTGCAGCAGGCGGTCGAGGCGCTTCGGGGCGCGGGGCTGCGGGCCGAGGCCGACATCCGCAACGAGAAGATCAACTACAAGGTCCGCGAGCATTCGGTGGGCAAGGTGCCGGTGATCCTCGCGGTCGGCCGCAAGGAGGTCGAGGACGGCACGGTGACGCTGCGCCGCCTCGGCGAGGCTCAGACGCGCGTGGTGCCGCTGGCCGAGGTGGTGGCGGAACTGGCCGCCGAGGCGGTGGCGCCCGATCTCCGTTAGGGGGCGGAAAAGCCGGCTTTTCCGCGCCGGAAATGCCGGCATTTCCGGCGCGCGAGAGGAGGGGAAGATGCGCTTCTGGTCCTTCGCCGAGGGCTTCGGCCACGAGAACCTCGTGCTCCGCGAGGGCGAGACCCCCCGCCCCGGCCCGCGCGACGTGCTCCTCGAAATGCGCGCGGCCTCGCTCAACTTCCGCGACGTCGTGGTGCTGCGCGGCCAGCACGGGCGGCGGGTGCAGCCGCCCCTGATCCCGCTGTCGGACGGGGTGGGCGTCGTCCTGAAGACCGGCGCCGAGGTGGATGGCCTGAAGCCCGGCGACCGCGTCATGCCCGCCTTCTTCCAGAACTGGGAGGGCGGCGCGCCGCCCGCGGACCTCGAGGCCGGGCGCCTCGGCGGGCCGCGCGACGGCGTGCTCGCGACCCACCGCGTCTTCCCCGCGCGCGGCGTGGTGCGCGTGCCCGAGCACCTGACCGACGCCGAGGCGGCCACGCTTCCCTGCGCGGGCGTGACGGCGTGGAGCGCGCTGTCGGGCCCCGCGCTCCGGCCGGGCGAAACGGTTCTCATCCTCGGCTCGGGCGGCGTCGCGCTGATGGCGCTCCAGCTCGCGAAGGCCTGCGGCGCGCGGGCGCTGGTCACCACCTCCTCGGCGGAGCGGGCCGACCGGCTCCGCGCGCTCGGGGCGGATCACGTGGTGGACCGCTCGGCCACGCCCGACTGGGCGGCGGAGGTGCGGGCGCGGGCGCCCGAGGGCGTCGACCGTGTGATCGAGCTCGGCGGTGCGGCGACGCTCGGCGACTCGCTCCGGGTGGTGCGGACGGGCGGGCAGGTCCTGCTGATCGGGAACGTGACCGGCAACCGGGCCGAGCTGTTCCTGCCCGCGATCCTGACGCGGCAGCTGACGCTCAGGGCCGTGACCGTGGGTCCGAGGGACGCGCTCGAGGCGCTGTGCCGCGCGCTCGCGCAGCACGCGATCCGGCCCGTGGTCGGGCAGACCTTCGACTTCGAC
>NZ_JBQLZP010000024.1:0-7487 GCF_052168335.1 Roseicyclus sp.
GCCATGCCGGGGAGCGCCGCCTGCATGGTGTGGAAGGCCGCCGAGAGGTTCACGACGAGGATCGCGTCCCACCGAGCGCGGGGCATCTCGGCCAGCGGCGCGGTGTGCTGGATGCCGGCGTTGTTCACGAGGATGTCGGGCCCGCCCCAGGCGGCGACCGCCTTCATCAGCCCGGCGATGCGGTCGGGGTCGCGGAGGTCGCCGTCGAAGAACTCGGCCTGCGGCGCGCCCCTGGCGCGGAGGCGGTGGCAGACCTCCTCGACCTGGGCGTCGCCGGCGAGGCCGTGGACCGCGATGCGCGCGCCTGCGGCGGCCAGCGCCTCGGCGACGGCGAGGCCGATGCCCTGCACCGAGCCCGTGACGAGCGCGGTCCTTCCGGTCAGATCGGTCATGGCGTGTCCCTCCTCAGGCGGTCGCGGAGCTCGGTCTTGAGCACCTTGCCGTAGTTGTTCCTGGGCAGATCGGGCACCGGGACGTAGTCCTTCGGCCGCTTGAAGCGCGCCATCTGCGCGAGGCAGTGGGCGTCGAGCGCGGCGGGGTCGATGCGCGCGCCCGGGGCCGCGACGACGAAGGCGACGACCTCCTCGCCCCATTCGGGCGAGGGGCGCCCGACGACGGAGACCTCGTGGACGGCGGGGTGGGTCAGAAGGACCTCCTCCACCTCGCGGGGATAGATGTTCGTGCCGCCGGAGATGATCACATCCTTGGAACGATCGGCGAGCGAGAGGTAGCCTTCGGCGTCGAGGCGCCCGACATCGCCGGTCATGAGCCAGCCGTCCTTCAGCGTCTTCGCCGTGGCCTCGGGGTTGCGCCAGTAGCCGGGCATGACCGGGGCGCCGCGCACCATGATCTCGCCGGTCTCGCCGGGCGGGAGGGGGCGGCCCGTGGCGTCGCCGATGGCGACCTCCACGAGGCTCTGGGCCCGGCCGACGGAGGCGAGGCGCTCGGCCCACCGGGGATGGGTGCGGTCGGCCACTTCGGCGCGCGAGAGCGCGGTGATCGCCATGGGGCATTCACCCTGGCCGTAGATCTGCACGAATTTCGGCCCGAACCAGCCGACCGCCTCCTCGATGTCGGCGCGGTACATGGGCCCGCCGCCGTAGACGATGGTGCGGATGCCCTCGCCGCGGCCGCCGGAGGCCCTCGCCGCATCGGTCAGGCGGCGGACCATCGTGGGGGCCATGAACATCGAGGCGGAGCCTTGCGCCGCCGAGAGGTCGAGCACCTCCTCAGCGTCGAAGCCGCCGGACGCGGGCACGAGATGGGCGGCGCCCATGCGGACGTGGATGAGGGCGTAGAGGCCCGCGCCGTGGCTCATCGGCGCGGCGTAGAGGGCGGCGTCGGCCTCCGTCACCGGGTCCACGTCCACGGGATAGCAGAGCGAGGTCGCGGCGAGCATGGCGTGCGTGATCTGGACGCCCTTGGGCTTGCCGGTGGTGCCGGATGTGTAGAAGAGCCAGGCGAGATCGCCCGCCTCCCGCGCGACGGCGTCGGCGGGATCGGTGGCGCAGAGGGCGTCGAACTCCGTCGAGGCGAGCGGGACGCAAGGAAGGTCCGTCTCGGGTGCGAGCTCCGCGGAGACGAAGCAGAGGACGGCACCCGCGTCGGCGAGGATCCAGGCGGCCTCCTTCGTGTGAAGCTTGGCGTTCACGGGAACGGCCGCGGCACCCGCGCGCCAGATGCCGAAGAGGCAGGTGAGGTAGTCGGGCAGGTTCTTCGCGAAGACGCCGACGCGGTCGCCGGGTGCCACGCCGCGCGCGGCGAGGGCGGCGGCCAGACCGGCGGCACGGCGCGCGAAGGTCGCGTAGTCGGCGACCACGCGGGTTCCGTGCATCAGTGCCGGACGCGCGCCCATGACCGCGGCGGTGCGGTCGAGCCAGAGCGCGATGTTCATGCGACCCCCCTCCCCGATCCTCGGGTGAAAGATCACCATGGCAGGCACGATGCCGCAAGTCTCAGGCGGCGAGGAGGAGGCCGGCGTCCGCGAGCGCCGTGCGCGCGGCGGCGTGGTGGCGGGACGGCAGGCGCGTCCAGAAGGCGTCGAGGATCGCGGGCCATTGCGGGGCCCGTGCGAGGTAGCCGAAGCGGTGGTAGTGCAGGATGCGCGCGCCCGCCGCCGCCGCCATGTCGCGCCTGCGGGAGAGGGAGCAGTTCCACGCCTCGCCCAGCACCTCCGTCCGGTAGCCGTAGCGCGCGAGCGTCAGCGGCAGACTGATCTGGTCGAGCCAGGGCCGCTTGCCCGCGATGGCACAGTTGTGGTCGAAGTCGAGCGCCGTCTCGATCCATCGGGTGGCGAAGTCCCCCTCAGGAAAGGCCACGAAGCCCGCGTTGAAATAGGGCGGCGACTCGCGGCGCCGCCCGCGCAGGAGACGCACGCGCGTCTCGGGCATGGGCAGGCCGAAATGGGCATAGGCGCGCGCCCAGCGGTCGCCCTCGGCGCCCCAGGTGGGCAGGCCCTCGGGCGCGGCGGCGACGGTGTCGGGGGGCAGGGATGCCATCGCGGTCAGGGGTGCGGTGCAGACCATGTCGGTGTCGAGGAACACGGCCCGTGCGGTGCCGCGGGCGTCGGCGGCGGCGACCATCTTGTTGCCGTGGGGATAGGCCGCGCGCCACGCGGGCGGTGCGGGCAGCGGGCGCAACTCGACCCCGCAGGCGTCGTAGAGGTCGCGGGTGAGCGGCGCGACGTCGGGCAGCCGGGCGGGCGTGGCGTAGGCGAAGAAGCGCGGCCGCGGCCCGCCCTCATGCGCCACGGCGAGCGAGACGGCGAGAAGCCAGCTCTGCATCTCCAGCCGCTCCCCGTCCGCGACGAAGAGGACCGATAGGTCGCAGCCTTCCCCCGTTGCCCGCACGCGCCCCGTTCCCGTTCTGCCCGTTCCGACCAGTCTGCCCGGAACCGGACCCGCTGGCCAGCGCCCGCGTCAGACCTCGAGGTCGGAGACGAAGATGCCGTCGTGGCCGCCGCGGCTGTTGGCGACCATGATCCCGCCCGCGCGGACGTGGTCCGGATGCGCCTCGTAGGCGAGGTGGACCTCGCGGCTCTCGAACTTGACCGCGAAGCCGTAGGTGTAGCGCGCCGACTTGCCCTCGAAATCGCGGTTCGGCCCGTGGCGGAAGTCCGACATGCCGGGAATCTCGAGCCCGGCGAGGATGGCGCAGGCCTCGACGATGCGGGCCTCGGCCTCGGGCGAGGCGGGATCGAAGAGGACGGTGTGGATCAGCATGGGGTCACTCCGGGGCGATCAGGATGGCGCGGAAATCGTTGACGTTTGTGAGCGTGGGCCCCGTGACGACCTGCCCGCCGATCGCCTCGAAGAAGCCGTGGGCGTCGTTCCGGTCGAGCGCGGCCTGCGGGTCGCGCCCGGCCGCGCGCGCCTGCGCCAGCGTCCCGGGACCGATCAGGGCGCCCGCCACCTCCGCCGCGCCGTCGACGCCGTCGGTGTCGCAGGCGATGGCGTGGATGCCGGGTGCGCCGTTCAGCGCGAGCGAGAGCGCCAGCGCATATTCCGCGTTCGGCCCCCCCACGCCGTCGCCCCGCCGGGTCACGGTCAGTTCGCCGCCGGACAGGATCACGCGCGGGCCCTTCGCCTTGAGCGCCAGCTCCGCATGGGCGCGGGCCACGTCGCGGGCCTCTCCCTCGATGGCGTCGCCGAGGATCTCGACGGCGTAGCCCTGCGCCTCGGCCAGCTCGGCCGCGGCCCGGAGCGACTGTGACGGCGCGGCGACGATGACGTTTTCGACACGGGCGAGGCGCGGGTCTTCGGGCGTCACCGGGTCGCCGCCGGCCTCGAGATAGGCGGCGATGGATGCGGGCGGGGTCACGTTCCAGCGCTTCAGCGCGGCGAGCGCACGCGCCGCATCGCCCCGGTGGCCCACGGTCGGGCCGCTCGCGATGTCGCCGGGCCGGTCGCCGGGCACGTCCGAGATCATCAGCGCGAGCATCCGCGCGGGGTAGGCCGCCGCCGCCAGCCGCCCGCCCTTCACCGCCGAGATCTCCTTGCGGATGCCGTTGATCTCGCCGATGGGCGCGCCGGACGCCAAGAGCGCCTGGGTCAGCGCCTGCTTCTCCGCCAGCGTGATGCCGTCCGCCGGCTGGATCAGCAGCGCCGAGCCGCCGCCCGAGATGAGCGCGAGGACGAAATCCTCCTTTCCGCAGGTGGCGAGCAGGTCGAGCATCCGCGCGGTCGCCGCGACGCCCGCCGTGTCCGGGACGGGGTGCGCGGCCTCGACGATCTCGATCCCCCGACAGGGGCGCGCATAGCCGTAGCGCGTGATGACGAGGCCGTCGCAGGGGCCCCATTCGGCCTCCACCGCTTCGGCCATGCGCGCGCTGGCCTTGCCCGCGCCGATGACGACGACGCGGCCCGG
This sequence comes from Roseicyclus sp., assembly GCF_052168335.1. Lineage (GTDB taxonomy): Bacteria > Pseudomonadota > Alphaproteobacteria > Rhodobacterales > Rhodobacteraceae > Roseibacterium. Next base: position 4,366 of record NZ_JBQLZP010000024.1, read on the forward strand.
CGGCTTCGGCGGCAGATGGGCCGCGAGGCTCCGCATCGGGTCGGCGACCTCCACGGCCTTGTCGAACATCGCGCGAAGAAGGTCCGGAGGTGTCATGCAGGGGTTCCGAGGCTGGAGGCGCGGGCGACGAGGTGGACGGGGGAACGCTGTTCCGGCGGGGGTTTCGTCCCCTCCGTCAGCCATGCCAGAAGCGCCGCCGCCGTGTCCCGCGCGAAGACGGCGATGTCGCAGGACACGGAGGAGAGCTGCGGCCAGCTCAGCGCGCAATCCTCGATGTCGTCGAAGCCGACGAGGCGCATGGCCGAACCGACCGCAACGCCCTCGCGCGCGAGGCCCGCCATCAGGCCCAGCGCAACGAGGTCGTTGAAGCAGAGCACCCCGTCGCAGTCCGGATGCTCGCGCACCAGCGTCGCCGCCGCCGAGAGGCCGAAGGCGCGCGAGGTCGTGCCCGGCAGGCGCAGGGGCGACAGGCCCGCCCCGGACAGCGCGTCGGCGTAGCCCGCTTTCCGCTCCTCGGTGATGCTGCGCCCGTCGAGGCCGCCGACGAAGGCGATGCGCCGCGCGCCCAGCCCGATCAGGTGGCGCGTCGCCTCGGCGCTGCCGTGGGCGTAGTCGAAGCTGGAGAACGGGAACAGGTCGGTGCGCGCATCCATCTTGCGCAGGACCTGGAGCGTCGGGATGCCCGCGCGCGACAGCGGCTCGAACGTGGGGGCGGCATCGCCATAGGCGGGGCAGATCACGACGGCGTCGACACCGTGCTCGATCATCGACGCCACAAGCTTGCCCTGCAGGCCCGCATCCTCGTCGGAGTTCGAGATGACGGTCGCGTAACCCGCAGAGGCCAGCGCCATCTGGAGCGAGGCGGCGAACTCGGTGAAGAAGGGGTTGCGGATGTCGTTGATGACGAGGCCGACCAGTCCCACCGAGGAGCCGCGCAACGTCGCCGCCGCACGGTTGTAGACGTAGCCGAGTTCCCCCATCGCGGCGCGCACGGACTCGGCCGTCTCGGCCCGGACCTGCGGGCTCCGCTGGAGGACGAGCGAGACGGTGGACTTCGACACCCCGGCGAGGGCGGCCACGTCGGTGATGGTCGGACGGCGCTTCATGCCCCCTTGCTAGCCGTCGATCCCGTGAAGCGCCAGAAGTGTCCGCATCCGCGCCTGCGCGAGGTCGGGCCGCGCCAGCAGCCGCGCCCGGTCGGCGAGGCGGTAGACTTCGGCGTAGTGCGCGATCTCGCGCGACGACTGGAAGCCGCCCGGCATGACGAAGTGGTCCTGCGTGCCGTTCAGCCAGGACAGGAACGCGATCCCCGCCTTGTAGAAGCGCGTGGGCGCCTTGAAGATCTCGCGGGACAGCGGGACGGTCGGCGCGAAGAGCGCGTGGTAGGTCGCCCGGTCGCCCCGCGCCAGTGCCTCCAGCGCCTGCGACGCGGCGGGCGCAATTGCGGCGAAGATGCCGAGAAGCGCGTGGGAATGGCGCGTGCCGTCCCCCTCGATCAGGGGCGCATAGTTGAAATCGTCCCCGGTATAGAGGCGGACGCCCTCCGGCAGGCGGGCGCGGAACGCCTCCTCATGCGCCTGGTCGAGCAGCGAGATCTTGATGCCGTCGACCTTGGCCGCGTTCCGCACGATGAGGTCGAGGACGAAGTCGCTGGCCGCTTCCACGTCGCCCGAGCCCCAGTAGCCTGCGAGGGCGGGATCGAACATCTCGCCCAGCCAGTGCAGGATCACCGGCTCGGCCGCCTGCGACAGGAGGCGGTCGTAGACGCGGGCATAGGTATCGGCCGCCGCGCCGATGGCGGGCAGCGCGCGGGTCGCCATGAGGATGATCTGGCCGCCGGCCGCCTCGATCGCCTCCATCTGCTGCATGTAGGCGCTGGCGATGGCGTCGGCGTCGGTCAGGTCGGCGGGGCCAAGGTGGTCGGTCCCGGCGCCGCAGGCCACGCGCGGCTTCAGCGGATGCGCGCGGGCGGCCGCCATGGTCCGGCGGATCAGCTCGAGCGCCGTCTCCCAGTCGACGCCCATGCCGCGCTGCGCGGTATCCATTGCCTCTGCGAGGCCGAGCCCCTGGTCCCAGAGCCCCTGCCGGAAGGCGAGCGTGGCCTCCCAATCGACGGCGGGCCGCGTGTCCCAGGGGGAGCGCTCGGCCAGCGGGTCCGAGATGACGTGCGCGGCGGCGAAGGCGGTGCGGGTCAGCGGCACCTCGGGCGCGCGCGGGACCAGCGGCTCGCCCGTCAGCGCGTAATGCTCGAGGGTTCCGGCGTAGGTGGGCAGGCGCATCAGGAGCCTCCGTGATCGGCGCGGATCATGTCGGCGGCCTTCTCGCCGATCATGATGGCGGCCGCGTTGGTGTTCGAGGAGATGACCGTGGGCATGATCGAGTTGTCGACGATGCGCAGCCCGCCGATCCCGTTGAATCGGAGGCGCGGATCGACCACGGCGCCCGCGTCCACGCCCATGCGGCAGGTGCCCGCGCAATGGTGCGAGGTCTTGGAATGCGCGCAGATGAAGGCGAAGTAGTCGTCGTCCGTCTTAACGTCCGGTCCCGGCAGATGTTCGGCCCGGATGAAGGGCCTCAAGGGTTCTTGTGCAAGAATCTGCTGCGTCAGCTTCAGCCCGCGGATCGACATCTCGCGGTCCATCGGGTCGGCGCAGTAGTTCGGATCGATCAGCGGCGCGGCGGCGGGATCGGCACTGGCGAGACGCACGGTGCCGCGCGAGCGGGGCCGCAGGTAGCAGGAATTGAGGGTCACGCCGCCTTGCGGCATGGCGGCGACGCCCGCCTCGATCCCGGTCCCGAGCCCGAGGTGGAGCTGGAGGTCCGGCGATCGGGCATCGGGGTCGGCATACCAGAAGCCACCGGTCTCGAAGAGGCTGGAGGCGACCGGCCCCTTGCGTGTCAGGAGGTATTGCAGCCCCGCCAGCGCCGAGAGGTGGAGCTTCGCGTAGCGGTCGTAGGTGTGGGGGCCCGAAACCTCGCAGATGCAGTAGAGGTCGAGGTGATCCTGAAGGTTCTCGCCGACGTTGGGCTGGTCCAGCACCACGTCGATTCCGAGGCCGTGCAGGTGGTCGGCAGGGCCGATCCCCGAGAGCTGGAGCAGGCGGGGGGAACCGATGGCGCCC
>NZ_JBQLZP010000025.1:0-10225 GCF_052168335.1 Roseicyclus sp.
GGGCCCGAGGCCGTCGACCTGCCCGCGCAGGATCTCGCGCGGCTCGGCCGCCGCGTCGTAGAGGCCGAACTTGAGCGAGGAGGACCCGGCGTTGAGCGTCAGGACGGCGGCGCTCACGGGACGAGGCCCGCGAGCACGCCCCGGTCATGGGCGTAGAGCGCCGCGACCGCGCAGGAGGCCAGGCGCGCGCGGTCGTCGTCTGCCCGGCTCGTGAGGATCACCGGCACCTGCGCGCCCATGACCACGCCCGCCGCCGCGGCATGGGCGAGGAAGGTCAGTTCCTTGGCGATCATGTTGCCGGCCTCGAGGTTCGGGGCCACCAGGATCTCGGCCCGGCCCGCGACGAGGCCGGTCAGCCCCTTGGTCCGCGCCGCGCCGAGGTCCACGGCGTTGTCCATGGCGAGCGGACCGTCGACGAGGCCGCCGGTGATCTGGCCCCGGTCCGCCATCTTGGAGAGGATCGCGGCGTCGAGCGTGGAGGGGATCGAGGGCGTCACCGTCTCCACCGCCGAGAGGATGCCGACCTTGGGCGTCTCGATCCCGAGCGAGAGGGCGAGGTCGATGGCGTTCTGCACGATCGAGACCTTGCACTCGAGATCGGGGGCGATGTTGATGGCGGCGTCGGTGACGAAAAGGAGATGGTCGAGCCCCGGCACGTCCATGACGAAGACGTGGGAAAGGCGGCGGTTGGTGCGGAGGCCGCCCTCCTTCTTCAGGATCGCGTGGAGAAGCTGGTCGGTGTGAAGGTGCCCCTTCATCACCGCCCGCGCGCGGCCCTCGTGCACCAGCGCGACGGAGCGCAGCGCGGCGGCGCGGTGGTCGGGGATGTCGACGATCTCGATGCCGGCGATGTCGGCGCCCGCCTCCGCCGCCGCGGCCTCGATCTTCGCGCGCGCGCCGACGAAGAGCGGGTCGATCAGCGTGTGGTCGCGCCCGAGGATCGCGCCCATCACCGCGTCGGGGCTCTCGGGGCAGACGACGACGGTGGGCATGGGCGGCAGCGGCTCGGCGCGGGCGAGCAGGCGGTCGAAGTTCGCGTGGCTCTGCACCGTCAGGCCGGGAACGCCCGTGATGTCGAAGCTCCGCGCGGCGTCGGGGGCGCGCACGCGGGCGGTGCCGGTGCAGACCGGGCCCGAAGGCCCGTCGACGCGGGTGGACAACAGCACCTCGCGGCCGGGGCCCTTCGCCTCCACGCGCACCGAGACGGTCAGCGTCTCGCCGGCGTGGGCGCGGCCGGTGAACGCGAGCTCCTGCGCGAGATAGAGCGTCCCCGGCCCCGGAAGCTGGTTGCCGAGCACGCCCGAGATCAGCGCCGCGACCCAGGCCGAGGGCGCGACCGCCTCGGGCGTGCCGTCGCCGTCGCCGTCATAGGCCGGCAGGTGCATCGGGTTCACGTTGCCGCTGGCATGCGCGAAGACATAAAGGTCGTCGGCCCGGACGAGGCGGGTGGTGGTGGCCTCCATCCCCGGCTCGAGGGCGTCGTAGGGCGTCGCGGTCAGGATCGTCATGGGCTTTCGCTCGCCTCCGGGGCCTCGTCCGCCACACCCTAGGGGCGTCCCGTGACGGCACCTTGATGTGGGTCAGGTTCTGGCACGGCTTGCGGCCGGGCGAAACCCGGTCCAGTTTCGCGGCGCAGGACAGGCAGGGGCACAGGCGGCACATGGCGCGCAGGATCATCATCGACACCGACCCGGGGCAGGACGACGCGGTCGCGATCCTGCTCGCGCTGGCGAGCCCGGAGGAGGTCGAGGTGCTCGGCATCACCGCCGTCGCGGGCAACGTGCCGCTGGCGCTGACGCAGAGGAACGCGCGCATCGTCTGCGAGCTGGCGGGGCGGCGGGACGTGCGCGTCTTCGCGGGCTGCGACGCGCCGATGGAGCGGCGCCTCGTCACCGCCGAGCATGTCCACGGCAAGACCGGCCTCGACGGGATCGAGCTGCCCGAGCCGACGATGGCGCTCGAGGAGGCACATGCCGTCGATTTCATCGTCGAGACGCTGCGCGCCGAGCCTTCGGGCACCGTCACGCTCTGCCCGCTCGGGCCGCTGACCAACATCGCGACGGCCTTCGCCCGCGCCCCCGACATCGTCGGACGGGTCGAGGAGATCGTGCTGATGGGCGGGGCCTATTTCGAGGTGGGCAACATCACCCCGGCGGCCGAGTTCAACATCTACGTCGACCCCGAGGCGGCCGAGATCGTCTTCCGCTCGGGCGTGCCGCTGACGGTGATGCCGCTCGACGTGACCCACAAGGCGCTGACGACGCAGGCCCGCATCGAGGGGTTCCGCGCCCTCGGCACCGAGGTCGGCACCGTCGTGGCCGAGTGGACCGACTTCTTCGAGCGCTTCGACATGGAGAAATACGGCTCGGAGGGTGCGCCGCTGCACGACCCATGCGTGATCGCGCACCTGGTGCGGCCGGGCCTGTTTTCCGGGCGGCACATCAACGTCGAGATCGAGACGGTCTCGGACCTCACGCGGGGGATGACGGTCGCCGACTGGTGGGGCATCACCGACCGGCCGAAGAACGCCATGTTCATGGGCGACGTGGACGCGCAGGGGTTCTACGACCTGCTGACCGGGCGGCTCGCGCGGCTGTAGCGGCCTTCCAATCGGGGGTGCGGAGGACTAACTCAGGGGCAACGAGGATGACCCGATGACCGCGCAGTTCCCCTTCGACAACAGCTATGCCCGCCTGCCGGACCGCTTCTACACGCGGCAGCCGCCGGTGCCGGTCGAGGCGCCCGCGCTGATCGCGGTGAACGAGGCGCTGGCCGCGCGCCTCGGCCTGACCCTGCCCGAAGACCCCGCCGAAACCGCCGCCATCTTCGCCGGCAACCGGGTGCCCGAGGGCGCCGAGCCGCTGGCGCAGGTCTATGCCGGGCACCAGTTCGGCGGCTGGGTGCCGCAGCTCGGCGACGGGCGGGCGATCCTGCTGGGCGAGGTCGTGGCGCCCGACGGCGCGCGCTTCGACATCCAGCTCAAGGGCGCGGGCCGCACGCCCTATTCGCGCATGGGCGACGGGCGCGCCTGGCTCGGCCCCGTGATCCGGGAATACCTGGTCTCCGAGGCGATGGCGGCGCTGGGCATTCCCACCACGCGCGCGCTGGCCGCCGTGACGACCGGCGAGATCGTGCTGCGCGAGGGGCGGATGCCGGGCGCCGTCTTCGCCCGCGTCGCGGCCTCGCATATCCGCGTCGGCACCTTCCAGTTCTTCGCCGCCCGCCGCGACGTCGACGCGCTCGGCGCGCTGGCCGGGCACGCCATCGCGCGCCACTATCCGGACGCGGAGGGGCCCGCGGGCCTCCTCGATGCCGTGATCGGGGCGCAGGCGGCGCTGGTGGCGCGCTGGATGGGCGTGGGCTTCATCCACGGCGTGATGAACACCGACAACATGGCCATCTCCGGCGAGACCATCGACTACGGCCCCTGCGCCTTCATGGACGAGTACCACCCCGAGACGGTGTTCTCCTCCATCGACCAGTACGGCCGCTACGCCTATGCGAACCAGCCGCAGATCGCGGTCTGGAACCTCGCGCAGCTCGCCACCGCGCTCCTGCCGCTGATGCCCGACCGGGACGCGGCGATCGAGGAGTTCACCGCCGCCGTCAACGGCTTCGCCGACCGTTTCGACGCCGGGTGGCACGCCGTCCTGCGGGCCAAGCTCGGCCTCGCCGAGGCGCGGGAGGGCGACGCGGAGCTCGCGCTCGACCTCCTCGGGCGGATGGCGGCGGGGAGCGCGGACTTCACCAACACGTTCCGCGCGCTCTCGGGGGCGGAGCCCGAGACGGCGGCGGCGCAGTTCACGGACCCCGCCGCGCTGACGCCCTGGCTCGAGGCCTGGCGCACGCGCCTCGCGGCCGAGGGGCGCGAGGAGGCGGACCGCGTCGCCGCGATGCAGGCCGCGAACCCGGCCCTCATCCCGCGCAATCACCGCGTGGAGGAGGCGATCGCGGCCGCCGTCGGCGGCGACTTCGCGCCGTTCCACAGGCTGACGCGCGCGCTGGCCCGGCCCTTCGACCCGGCGCCGGAGGACATGGACCTCGCCGCCAAGCCCCGCACCGAGGAGCGCGTCCTGCGCACCTTCTGCGGCACCTGACCTCAGCCGGGCGGGCGCGCCGGGCGGTTCACGAGGATCAGCCCCGCGCAGACCAGGACGAGCGACACGAGGATGCCGGGGCCCACGTTCTCGCCGAGCAGCAGCCAGCCGAGACCCACGCCGAAGATCGGCGACAGGAAGGCGAAGGCCGCGACGGAGGAGGCCGGGTAGATCGTCAGGAGCCAGAACCAGAACAGGAACCCCGCCGAGACGACCGCCACGATCTGGAAGCCGAGGCCCGCCCAGTGGATCAGCGCAGGATCCCGGAACGCGGGCCCGAAGAAGGCGGCGGCGACGAAGAGGATCGGCGTCGAGACGGCGAGCTGCCAGAGAAGCTGCACCTCCGGGCGCACCTCCTTCAGCGGCGTGGTGCGCACGATGAGCGCGATGGAGGCCCAGCCCAGCGCGGCGCCGAGCGCGAAGACATCGCCCAGAAGCGAGACCTCGCCCGCCGCGCCGTCGCGCGAGAGCAGCGCCACGACGACGCCGCCGAAGGCCAGCGCGAGACCGGCGGACTTGGTCGGCGTCAGCCGCTCGCCCGGGATCAGGACATGGGCCGCCAGCGCGAGCCACATCGGCATGGTGTAGAAGATGACCGAGGTGCGCGTCACCGAGGTGAGGTCGAGCGCGAGGAAGAGGCAGACGAACTCGAAGGCGAAGGCGACCCCGATGAGGAGGCCCGCGGGCACCGTCCGGCGCGGCAGGGTCAGCGCGAGGCCCCGCCACCGGATCCAGCCCCAGATCAGCAGCGCGCCGCCGAGCGAGCGGAGCGCCGCGAAGAAGATCGGCTGAAGCCCTTCGTTGGTGACCTTGATGACCACCTGGTTGAAGCCGAGCAGGAGCGCGAATCCGGTGAGGGAGGCGGCGCCGAAGGCGTCGATCCGGGGCTTTCGGGGCATCTGTCCCTCCTCTCCGCCCGGGAGTGGCCGGGGCCGCGGCCGCTGTCAAGGCGGCGGGCGACGACGCGGCGGGGAACCCGGTCTTTCCTCGCGCAATCGATTCCCCTAATCCTTTGGACGACGGCCGAAGGGCGGAAGGTGGCGATGGGCGATACGATCGAAGAGCGCTGCGAGGCGAAGGGTCTGCGCATGACCGAGCAGCGGCGCGTCATCGCGCAGGTGCTCGAGGCCTCGAGCGACCACCCCGACGTGGAGGAGCTCTACACCCGCTCGATCGAGCGCGACCCGCGCATCTCGATCGCGACAGTCTACCGGACGGTGAAGCTGTTCGAGGAATCTGGGATCATCGACCGGCTGGAATTCGGCGACGGCCGCTCGCGCTACGAGGACGCCGAGCGCGAGCATCACGACCACCTCATCGACATGCATTCGGGCGAGGTGATCGAGTTCGTCGACCCCGAGATCGAGGCCCTGCAGGAGAAGATCGCGCAGAAGCTCGGCTACCGGCTGAAGGGCCACAAGCTGGAGCTCTACGGGGTGCCGCTGCGCAAGGACTGAGCCGGGGCGGGCCGGATCGCGGGAACGAGCCTTCGGCACGGGCTGGAGACCCGCGCACCGGCAGAGCACGGGTCAACGCGGCCCCGGAGAGCCTCCCTCCCGGCAGGGGACGGGACTTCGTGGAACCGAGGAGCCTCCCTCCCGGCAGGGGTCGGGAGTGCGTGGACCCGAGGAGCCTCCCTCCCGGCAGGGAAAGGGTCAGCGTGGAACCGCGGAGCCTGGTCCCAGAGCGGCCTGGACGGACCCGCCGGAAATGCCCGCGGATCGATGCGTCGGGCCTGATCTCCCCTGGCCCCGGCATCAAGGCGGTGCCCGCAGGCCGCGGAACATGTGTCCCGGCCGCCGGTTCATGTCGGACGGCGTTTCCCCCGGGTTCCGTCCATGGCCGGCCTCAGCCGCCCCCTCAGTAGATATACCGGATCTGGTCGGACCAGTAGCGTTCGATGCGCTTCAGCGAATGGTTCACGCGGTCGATGCCGTCGGTCTCGAGCACGCTCTGGCGCAGCAACCCCTCGGCGTGCCGCTCGAAGAGCTCGCGCACCGTGTCGCGGATCAGGCGCCCCCGTTCCGTCAGGCGGACGCGGACCGAGCGGCGGTCGATCTCGCAGCGCTGGTGGTGCATGTAGCCCATCTCGACCAGTTTCTTGAGATTGTAGCTGACGTTCGAGCCCTGGTAGTAGCCGCGCGTCTTCAGCTCGCCCGCCGTCACCTCGTTCTCGCCGATGTTGAACAGGAGGAGCGCCTGCACGGCGTTGATGTCGAGGATGCCGAGACGCTCGAACTCGTCCTTGATGACGTCGAGGAGAAGACGGTGCAGGCGCTCCACCAGCGACAGGGATTCCATGTAGCCAGCCAGGAACCCGGTCCTGTCCGACGTCGCGAGGGGCGCGTGCATGCTCATGCTGTTCTCCGAAACGCTGTCTTGCGGCGGAGACTGGGCGCAAAACGGAAAAATTCCGTTAAGATCGAACGGTTTCGTAGTCGCGCCTGATCCGGTCGAGCATGGGGACCAGCGCGCGGGGCGGCTCGGCCTGGCCCGAGACCCAGGCGTAGAGGTCCTGGTCGGCCTCGGCCAGCACCGCCTCGAAGGCGTCGAGCGTGGCGTCGTCGGCGTCCGCCAGATGCGTCTCGGCCCAGGCGCCGAGGATCAGGTCCATCTCCTTGATGCCCCGGTGCCCCGCCCGCATCCGCAGCCGCTTGAGCCGTGTCTCGCGTGTCTCGGTCATCGCGTCCCTCAGATCGTGCGCGCCGAGAGCGCGAGGCGGAGCCGCTTCTCCAGCCGCGAGGTCGTCTCGGCCAGCCGCGCCTGCTCGACCTTCAGCGCGCGCATGTCGGAGAGGATCTGCACGAGGTCGCCGGGCAGTTCCTGGTGCGTCACCGGCCCGTCGAGCCCGTCGCCCTCGCCGTTGAGGAGCCACATGATCGAGACGCCGAGCATCCCCGCCAGCATCTGGAGGCGGTTCGCCCGCGGCTCGGAACGGTCGTTCTCCCAGGCGCGGATGGTGTTCACCTTGACGCCCAGCCGCCGGGCGAGTTCGGCCTGGCTGAGGCCCGCGGCCTCGCGTGCGCCGGTCATCCGGTCGCCGAAGGTCGCCGTGTCGGCGTCGTACCAGCCGGGGCCCTCGACATGGGTTTCATGGAGGTCGTGCAGCTCCTCCGCGGCGTCGGAGTGGCCCTCCGCGCCGGTCTCGCGCGGGTCGTTGTCGGGGGTGTCGGACATGTCGCCTCCTCGGGTCAAGCCTGCTTGATCGCGGCGCGGGGGCACCCTAAGCATGGGCCGACGCCATGTAAACCTGTCCCCCGAAATCGGGGACCGGACCAGACCCGGAGCGACCCCATGCCCTTCCTTTCCGACACGCTCTCCCGCGTGAAGCCCTCGCCGACCATCGCCGTCTCGAACCTCGCGGCGGAGCTGAAGGCCAAGGGGCAGGACGTGATCGGCCTCGGCGCGGGCGAGCCGGACTTCGACACGCCGCAGAACATCAAGGACGCGGCGATCGCGGCCATCAACGCGGGCAAGACGAAATACACCGCCGTCGACGGCATCCCCGAACTCAAGCGCGCGATCTGCGCCAAGTTCAAGCGCGACAACGGCCTCGACTACACGCCCGCGCAGGTCTCGGTCGGCACCGGCGGCAAGCAGATCCTCTACAACGCGCTGATGGCCACGCTGAACCCCGGCGACGAGGTGGTGATCCCCGCGCCCTACTGGGTGAGCTATCCCGACATGGTGCTGCTGGCGGGCGGCACGCCGGTGATCGCCGAGGCGCAGGCGCAGACCGCCTACAAGCTGACGCCCGAGCAGCTCGAGGCGGCGATCACGCCCAAGACCAAGTGGTTCATCTTCAACTCGCCCTCGAACCCCACGGGCGCGGGCTACACCGCCGAGGAGCTGAAGGGCCTGACCGACGTGCTGATGCGCCACCCGCATGTCTGGGTCATGTCGGACGACATGTACGAGCACCTGGTCTACGACGGCTTCGAGTTCGCCACTCCCGCGCAGGTCGAGCCCGGCCTCTACGACCGCACGCTCACCTGCAACGGGGTCTCGAAGGCCCACGCGATGACCGGCTGGCGGATCGGCTATGCGGCGGGGCCGGTCGAGCTCATCAAGGCGATGGGCAAGATCCAGTCGCAGTCGACGTCGAATCCCTGCTCCGTCAGCCAGTGGGCGGCGGTCGAGGCGCTGGAGGGTCCGCAGGACTACATCGCGACGAACAACGAGCTGTTCCGCCGCCGCCGCGATCTGGTGGTGTCGATGCTGAACGAGATCGAGGGCATGTCCTGCCCGGTGCCGGAGGGCGCGTTCTACGTCTATCCCTCGATTGCGGGGCTGATCGGCAAGACCTCCGCGGGCGGCACGAAGATCGACACCGACGAAGCCTTCGCGAAGGCGCTTCTCGAGGAGAAGGGCGTGGCCGTGGTCTTCGGGGGCGCCTTCGGCCTCTCGCCCTGCTTCCGCATCAGCTACGCGACTGCGGACGAGACCCTGCGCGAGGCCTGCACGCGCATCCAGGACTTCTGCGCCTCGCTGCGCTGAGCCGGGACCGGTGGCGGAGGGCGCAGCCAGCGACACGCCGCCGCCGCGCACCGGGGGCGAGGCCGGGCGGCGCCCGAACCGGGCCGCGCTCGCGGTCGTGCTGGCCACGGCGGCGGTGTCGGTCGCCCTCCTCGTCCTCTACGCTTCGGGCGTCGAGGGCGGGCGCGACGACGCGGGCCTGATCTACGGGCGCGACTTCGTGAACCTGCACCTCGCCGGCCGCATCATCGCCGAGGACAGGCTGCCGGTCCTCTTCGACAACGCCGCCTACATGGAGGCCCTGCGCGCCTGGCTCGGGCCCGGCTACTCGGTCCATCACTGGTCCTACCCGCCGAGCCTCCTGTGGCTGGCCGAGGGGTTCGGGCGGCTGCCCTACCCCGTGGCGCTCCTGATCTGGACGCTCGCGGGCGCGGGCCTGCTGATCCTCGCGCTTCGGGTCTGCGGCGTTCCGGCGTGGCTCGGCGCGCTGGCCTGCCTCTCGCCCGCGGGGCTTCTCAACATCCTCGCGGGGCAGAACGGGTTTCTCACCGCGGCGCTCTTCCTCCTGGCGGTCCTGGCGACGGTCGCGTCCCGGCCGCTCGGCGCCGGTCTGGCCTGGGCGGCGCTGACGATGAAACCGCATCTCGGCGTCGTGGTGCTGCCCTGGCTCCTCGCCTCGCGGCGCTGGGGCGCGATCGGGGCGGGGACGCTGTTCCTCGCCGTGCTCGTCGGGGCGACGATCTGGCGCTACGGGACCGAGCCCTGGGTGCTCTTCGTCACCGAGACGATGCCGTTCCAGCGCAGGGTCCTGGAGGAGTGGCAGGACGTCCTGACCTATCTCGTGCCGACCCTGTTCATGCAGGGCCGCCTCCTCGGGTTCCCGACGGAGGTTGCCTACGCGCTCCATGCCGGGGGCGTCGCGCTGGCCGTCTGGCTCCTGGTGCACGGCTGGCCCCGGCGGGACGACCTGCGCGACACGCTAACCTGGATCGCGCTCGGCACCTTCGCGATCCTGCCCTATTCCTTCGTCTACGACCTCGTGCTCCTGCAGGCCGTGCTCCTGCTCTGGATCCACGAGCCGGAGAAGCTCTTCGGCACGCGGCAGGTGGCGCGCGGCGCGGCGCTCTGGTGCCTCGCATGGGTGCTGCCCTTCGCGAGCGCGCTGATCGCCGCCTCCGTGAACCTTCAGGTCGCGCCCTTCTTCCTGCTCCTGATGCTCTGGTGCCGGGCGCGGGCGGCGCGACGGGAAAGGCGGGGCGGCGTCGGCTCCGCCGGTTGATGATCCACGCCGCAACGCTAGAACCCTCCGAGTAGCCGACCCCGGCGCCCCCACCTGCGGACACGTCTCCAGCCTTGCCCCGCGACACATCCTCCCCCGCGCCGGCAGCCTCCCCGGAGGTCGCGCGCTACTACGACGCCAGCACGGCGCGCTTCCTCGTCGTCGGCGGCAGCGGCTCCGCGCTCGCCATCCACCGCCCGCTCTGGGCCGAGGGGGTGCGCACGTGCGCGGAGGCGGCGGACCACGTCAACACCCTGCTCGGAGCCGAGGCCGAGCGGCTTCTGGGCGCGGCCCCGTCGCGGGTCCGCGACCTCGGCTGCGGCGTGGGCGGCAGCGTCTTCGCGCTGGCCCGGCGCTGGCCAGAGGCGACGTT
>NZ_JBQLZP010000026.1:0-10145 GCF_052168335.1 Roseicyclus sp.
CGGGGCCGAGGCGCCTCTCGGCGGGGAGCTGCCCGGTCGCGCCCCCGCCCGCCCGCCAGCCGAGCGCGGGGACCGACAGCGCGAGGCCCGCGAGGTCGCTCGTCGCCGTCAGGCGCGCCGCCTCCCCGTCGGCCAGGTCGAGCCGGAGGTCCGTCTGCCCCCGACCGGAGAGAAGCCAGTCCGGCAGCTCCACGCCGAGCCGTGCGAGTGTCGCGCGGTCGATCGGGGCCGTCGCCTCCAGCGTCGAGGCGCGCGGCGCGTCGGGGCCGAGCGGTCGGGTCCAGGTGCCGGTGGCGGGAACGCCCTCGAAGGACGCGGTTCCGCCGATGCTGATGCGGTCCGGGACGAGCGCGACCTCCAGCCGATCCGCCGCGAGGCTCCGCTCCGGCACCAGCGTGTCCGAGGCGAAGCCCGTCACCACAGCGCGCGCGGTCAGCCCCAGCTCCTCCAGCGTCGCGGGCGTGTCGCGTCGGATCAGGCGCGGGCGCAGCTCGGCCGTCAGCGCGACCGCGCCCGTGCCGAGGCGTCCGGGCGTGAGGTCGCCGTCGCGGAACACGCGGAAGGGCGGGCCGTCGAGCACGCCGAGCACGTCGGTCAGCGCGCCCTCCACCGCGATGCTCAGCGCCGCCTCCGCCCCGCGCACGGACGTGTCCTCGACCACCATCGTCGTGCCGCCGACCGCGACGCCGCCGCCGCCCGGCGCCTCCATCGTGCCGCGATCCATCCGCACCACGAGCCGCTCGCCCGCAAGCTCGACATAGCCCGCCGCGTCCCGCACGGGCGGCCCCTCGCGCAGGGGGCGCATCGCGAGATCCTCGAAGCCGAGCTGGAGGTGGCGGCGGACCGGCCCGCCCGGCATGGCCCGGAGCGCGAAGTCCGCTCCGACCGCCCGGCCCGTCTCGATGTTCTCCGCGATCCAGCGCCGCGTCTCGGGGATGGCGGCGACCGGCCAGTAGGACAGGATGTCGGCCACCCCGACCTCCGCCACCGAGGCGTCGAGCGACAGGGCCAACCCCTCGGCCCCGGCCTCGGCCGTGCCGCGCGCGCGGAGCGTCACGTCGCCGTCCATGACAGCGGCCTCGCCGAGGTCGATGCGGATGGTCGGCGCCAGCGTCAGGCGCATGTCGACGCTGGCCCCGTCGAGAGACAGCGGCGCGTCGTAGAGATCGCCCGGAAGCAGCTCGATCCCCGAGAGGCCGAACTGGCTGACGAAGACGGTGCCGTCCTCCGACACGTCGGCATGGCCCTGCCCCGCGAACCGCAGCGCCGGGGCATCGACGCCGAAGCGCGAGAAGGCGATGCGCCGCGTCCCGGGGTCGTAGGCGAGGTCCGCCTGCAACCGCTCGAAGCCGAGCGGCGTCTCGTCCTCGGCCAGCCGGACGCGCCCCGGCCCGATGTCGAGCCGCGCCTCGAGATCGCCCACCGTCCCGTCGTCGGCGAGCCTGAGCGCGAGCCGCCCCGAGATCGGCGCGCGCATCAGGTCGAGCCAGGCCAGCGCGGGGCTGGCCGTCGCGAGGTCGCGCGCGGCGAGGTCGCGGAAGACCGCGGCGATCTCGGTCTGGTTCTCGGCCCCGCTCCGCAGGACGGCGATGTCCACCAGCGTCTCGCGGCTGCCCGAGAGCGCGCCGCCGACCGTCAGCGCGAGGCGCCCGCCGCTCCGGGTCAGGCGGGCGGCGGCGTCCTCGATGCGGATGATCTGGCCGGTCATCTCGTCGGCCATGGAGAGCTGGAGGCCGCTCGCCGTCACCTCCTGCAATCCGGCGAAGACGGGGGCCGCGAACATCGCGTCGAGCCGCGCCATCGTGTCGGGCAGCGTGACGGTGGCGGGCCCGGCGGCGCCCGAGAGGTCGAGGTCGAGCCGCCCCTCCCCGTCGCGCGAGAGCCGGAGGCCCGCGCCCGCGATCTCGACCCGCCGCGGGCGCACCTGCCCCGACAGGAGCGGCGCGGCCTCGAGCTGCACGCGCACCGCCGGAAAGGCCGCGCGCGGCGCGCCGTTGGGGTCGTAGAGGCGCACGTCGCGGAACTCGAGCACGGGCGCCCGCCCGCCCTCGGGCAGGTCCACGACCATCTGGCCGATCGAGAGGCCGCTCGCGGCCATGCCCGCGTCGAGCCGCGCCTCGATCCGGGCGGCGACGGCCTCGGGCAACGCGAAGGGCGCGGTCGTGAGCCGGAACCACATGGCCCACGCCGGGACGACGAGCAGGAAGAAGAGCACCAGCGCCACGCACAGGACGCCGCGCAGGACGCGCCTGCGACGCGTCCCGCCCCGCACCTCCGCGGCGCGCGGAACGGGCTCGCTGCCCTCGATGGTCCCCGGCGCGTGCTCCATCGATCGACGGTCGCCTGCCTCCTGCTCTTGTGCCCTTTATTCTCGCGCCAAACCTTCTAGCTTGCAAACGCGGCCGCGGCGGTCCCGCCAAACGGCCCGCACCCCGGATGAGAGCGAAGGAGAAGCTTCGATGCCGAACGTAGGCGACATGGCCCCGGATTTCACCCTGCCCCGCGACGGCGGCGGCGAGATCACCCTGTCCGCGCTGCGCCCGCGGAAGGTCGTGCTCTACTTCTACCCCAAGGACGACACCTCGGGCTGCACGAAGGAGGCGATCGAGTTCACCGGCCTCGGCCCCGACTTCGAGGCGGCGGGGGCGGTCGTCATCGGCGTCTCCAAGGACAGCGTCGCCAAGCACGACAAGTTCGTGGCCAAGCATTCGCTGGGCGTGATCCTCGCTTCCGACGAGGCCTCCGACGTCTGCGAGCGCTACGGCGTCTGGGCGGAGAAGAGCATGTACGGCAAGAAATACATGGGGATCGAGCGCTCGACCTTCCTGATCGACGCCGACGGCAAGATCGCGCGTGCCTGGGAAAAGGTGAAGGTCCCCGGCCACGCCGAGGAGGTTCTCGAGGCCGCGCGCGCGCTCTGAGGCGCAACGGGCCCTCCGACACCGCCCGGAGGGCCGAGGGTTCGACGATGACCGGGATGCTCCCCCTCGCCGAGATGGCCGAGGCCGTGCTGCGCACCGCGGACGGCCGCGCGAAGACCGCGCTGTCGCGCGCCCACGCCGCGACATGGCAGGCGGCGCGCGCCCGGGGCGAGACCCCGCCCATCGGCCGCGCGACCCCGCCCGACCGGCCCGCGCGCCCCGAACGGCCCGAGCTTCTCGACCCCCGCGACGTGCCCCGGCGGCGGCCCGGCTCGCCCCACGGCCGGCGCGCGATCCTGCACGCGGTCGCCCATATCGAGCTGAACGCCGTCGACCTCCACTGGGACGTCATCGCGCGCTTCGCCCATGTGCCCATGCCCATCGGCTTCTTCGACGACTGGGTGAAGGCGGCCGACGAGGAATCGAAGCATTTCAACCTCGTCTGCGACGTGCTCGAGGCGATGGACTGCCCCTATGGCAGCCTCGCGGCCCACGCCGGCATGTGGCGCGCGGCCGAGGACACGGCGCACGACCTGATGGCGCGCCTCGCCGTCGTGCCCATGGTTCTGGAGGCCCGCGGCCTCGACGTGACGCCCGGCATGATCGACATCTTCCGCGCCGCGGTGGACGAGCCCGCCGCCGGACGGGCCGTCGCCGCGCTCGAGGTCATCTACTCGGAGGAGGTCCATCACGTCGCCTACGGCGCGAAGTGGTTCCACTTCCTCTGCGGGCGGCACGACATCGACCCGAAGGACGCCTTCCACGACCTCGTGCGCCGCCATTTCCACGGCGCGCTGAAGCCGCCCTTCAACGAGGAGAAACGGGCCGAGGCGGGCCTTCCGCCCGACTTCTACTGGCCGCTCGCCGACGCGGCCCGCCGCTGATCCCGACGCGATAGGACGCGCCGATGCGCGGAAAGGTTCCGATGCGGCGCGCCGCATCGGCGAAATCCCGCTCAAAACTGTTTCAGAAGGCTTTCAGACCCGTGGCGAAGGCGTAGTGTGTTGAGGCGAAAGGTCTGCTGTCTTATCCCCTTTGCAGGCTTGATCGTGCCATATACCGCCGGAGTCCGGTCCGCAGGCGCCCAGGACAAGAGGCGCAGAGGCCGGAATGGATCACGGGACCAAGGTGCGGAATAAAGAAAAACTGGGGACCACGAGGCGCTGACAGTGACATCACGGCTGACGACCCGCATCCACGCGATGCTCGAGCGGCACCTGCCGGAACAACGGCTGTTCCTGAAATCGGACGAGGGCACGCGGTTCCTCCGCCTCCGCCCGGGGACGCAGGCGGCGCTGATCGCCGGAATGGGTCTCTTCGTCGGCTGGACGATCATCGTCACGTCGATCTTCCTTCTCGACACGATCTCGGCGGGCAACGCGCGCGAGCAGGCCCAGCTTGAGGACCTGCGCGTGCAGGAGCGGCTGAGCGAGCTGGAGCTCGCCCGCGACGCCCGCGCCGCCGAGGCGCGCCTCGCCCAGGAACGCTTCGCGCTCGCCATGGACCAGGTCTCGCTCATGCAGACGCGCCTGCTGGAGAGCGAGGAGCGTCGCCGCGAGCTCGAGACCGCGATCGACGTGATCCAGCTCAGCCTCCGCGACATCCGCCGCCAGCGCGACGCCGTGCAGACCGAGCTCGCCACCCTCCAGCAGGAACTCCAGGCCGAGACCGGCACGACCCAGACCGCCGCCTCGCGCGAGCGGGAACTTGCGCGGACGCTGGCCTATCTGACCGGCGCGCTCGAGGACACGGCCGTCCAGCGCGACGAGAGCCTGACGCGCATGGCCGAGGCCCAGAGCGAGGTCGAAGAGCTGAACTTCGCCGCCGCCCTCGCCGCCGAGCGGCAGGAGCGCGTCTTCCGCCAGATCGAGGACGCCGTCGCCATGTCGATGGAGCCGCTGGACGAGATGTTCCGCGCCGCGGGCCTCGCCACCGACCAGATCATCGGCCAGGTGCGCTCGACCTATTCCGGCCAGGGCGGGCCGCTCATGCCGATCACCATGTCCACCCGCGGCGAGGAACCCGACGCCATGTCGCTCCGCGCCAACGAGGTCCTGGCCGCGCTCGACGAGCTGAACCTCTACCGGATCGCGGCCGAGCAGCTGCCCTTCTCGATGCCCGTCCGCTCGAACTTCCGCCTTACCTCCGGCTTCGGCTACCGGCGCGATCCGATCAACGGCGGTCGGCGGCTTCACGCCGGCACCGACTTCGCCGGACCGCGCGGAACGCCGATCCATGCGGGCGGCGACGGAACGGTGATTTTCGCCGGCCGCCAAAGCGGTTACGGCCTGATGGTCGAGATCCAGCACCCCTTCGGAATCACCACCCGCTACGCCCACATGTCCAGGCTGCACGTCAGCGAGGGTGAAAGGGTCTCGCGCGGGGATCGCATCGGTGATATGGGCAACACGGGACGGTCCACGGGCACCCATCTTCATTACGAAGTGCGGCGCAACGGCGATCCCGTGAACCCCATGACCTTCATCACGGCAGGACGCGATGTTTTCTAAATCCAAGATCAACGAACCCGGGCCCAAGCAGGGCGGCGCCGAGGGCGACGCGCAGGGCGCCGGGGGCGCGGCATCGTCCGGCTCCACCACTTCCGGAGATTCCATGAACAAGCCTTCCACCCAGCCCGGCAAGCCCAAGCAGAGCCCCTCGGTGCTCGGCTCGGACCTGACCATCGTGGGCAACCTGCGCACGACCGGCGACGTGAACGTCGAGGGCACGGTGCAGGGCGACATCCGCGCGCACCTCCTGACCGTCGGCGAGAGCGCCAACATCGAGGGCGAGATCGTCGCGGACGACATCGTGGTGACGGGCAAGGTCACGGGCCGGGTTCGCGGCCTCAAGGTGCGCCTGACCTCCACCGCTCGCGTCGAGGGCGACATCATCCACAAGACGATCGCGATCGAGTCGGGCGCCCATTTCGAGGGCTCCGTCCAGCGCGCCGAGGACCCGCTTTCGGGCAGCGACAGCTCGGGCGGCCGCGCCTCGTTCTCCAGCGGCCAGCCCCGCCCCGGCGCGCCGGGCATGGCCCGCCCGATGGCGGCAGGCTCGATGGCGGCGAAGTCCTCCGAGGACTGAGACCGCCCATCGCGCGACAGAAGACACCGAAGCCGGGCCCCTCGCCCGGCTTCTTCCGTTTCGGGCGTCAGTCGAGCGGGATCAGCGCGCGACGGTAGATGTGCCAGGTCGCGTGCCCGAGCACCGGCAGCACGAGGTAGAGCCCGAAGAGGAACGGCGCCATCCCCGCGAAGGTCAGCCCCGCGATCACCGCCGCCCAGGCCAGCATGACGACGGGGTTACGCTTCACCACCGCGACCGAGGTGATCATCGCCGTGACGAAGTCGAGCTCCTTCTCGAGGAGGAGCGGCAGCGACACCACCGTCAGCGCGAAGAGCACGAAGGCGAAGACCGCCCCGAAGGCCGTGCCCACCAGCAGCATCCGCAAGCCCTCGGGCTGGAGCAGGTAGGCATAGGACGAGGTCACGTTGGTCAGGAAAGACGGCCCCATGAACAGCGCGAAGAGCATGTGCGCGAAGAACGACCAGAAGAGGTAGTAGACGATGATCACCCAGGACATGAGCGGCAGCTGCCGCGCCCGCTGCCGCCAGATCACGCCGAAGATCTCGTTCCGCCGCCACTCCCGCTGTCCCGCTTCGAGCCGGCGCGAGACCTCGTAGATCCCCACCGCCATGAACGGCCCGATCAGCGGAAAGCCGAAGGTCAGCGGGATCGCCAGCCACTCCATATGGAAGGAGAACAGGAGGAGGTAGATGATCCACCCCCCCATGACGCAGACATTGGCGAAGAAGAGCCCCATCATCGGCTTGCGGAGGAAGTCCCGCAGCCCCAGGCGCAGCGCCGCGACGATGTCGGACAGCGCCATCTCCCGGATCTCGGGCACCCGGGACGGCGCGACATGCCCCTCGGATGCATCGCTCATGGCCGTGCCCGCATGGCCGGTTCCTCCCCGGCCCCGAGCCTAGCGGAGGCACCGGCCCCCGGGCAAGCGGTCCGTCAGAGGCGCAGGGGGCGCGGCCCCTGCACCGCCTCCCAGGCCTCGGCGAGCGCCAGCATCGCCGCATCCGACCCCGCCCGCCCGAAGAGCTGCACGCCCCCCGGCAGCCCGGTCGCGCCGGTTCCCGCCGGCAGCCCGAGCGCCGGCAGCCCGGCCAGCGAGGCTGGCACGACAACCTCCATCCAGCGGTGATAGGTGTCCATCCCCTGCCCGGCGATCTCGCGCGGCCAGTCCCACCCGGCGGGGAAGGGCCAGACCTGCGTCGCGGGCAGCGCCAGCGCGTCGTAGCGCGCGAAGAGCGCCTCGAGCGCCGCGAGCCACTGGCCCCTCTGCGCCACCGCCCGCTCGACCCGCGCCCCGGTGATGGCGAAGCCCCGCTCCACCTCCCAGGCCGCCTGCGCGTTCAGCCCGCTCCGCCGCGCCTCGTCGCGGTAGTGGACGCCCAGGTCCTGCGCCACGGCGAAGCTGCGCAGTTCCGTCCAGCTCTCCCAGAGCACCTCGCGCGGCAGCGGCGGCGCCACCGGCTCCACCTCCCAGCCCGCCGCCTGCATCCGGCCGAGCGCGCCCTCGGCATGGGCGAGAATGCCCGCCTCCATCGCGTAGGCCCCGCCCCAGTCGCCGAGCCAGCCGATGCGCGGCCGCGCGGGCGCCGGGCCGCCGCCGCCGAACCCGCCGCCCGCCATCGTGGCGAGAAGCGGCGCGAGATCCCCCGCCTCCCGCGCCATCGGCCCGAGCGTCGAGAGCCTGTGGGAGAAGGCCGCCGCCCCGTCGTCCTTCGGGACGAGGCCCACGGTCGGCCGGAACCCGTAGACGTCGCACCAGGCGGCCGGGTTCCTCAGCGAGCCCATCATGTCCGACCCGTCCGCCACCGCCAGCATCCCCGTGGCGAGCGCCGCCGCCGCCCCGCCCGAGGAACCGCCCGCCGTGCGCGAGAGGTCCGCGGGGTTGCGCGTCACCCCGAAGACCGGGTTCGTCGAATGCGAGCCGAGCCCGAACATCGGCACGTTCGTCTTGCCGATGACGATGGCGCCCGCCGCCTTCAGCCGGGCCACCACGGGCGCGTCCGCCGCCGCGACGGCCCCGGCGAGGAAGGGCGCGCCGCTCGTCGTCGGCAGTCCCTTGACGTCCACCAGGTCCTTGACCGCGAAGGGCACGCCATGCAGCCAGCCGCGCGGCCCCCCGCCACGCAACCCGGCCTCCATCAGCCGCGCCTCGCCCATCAGCCGCTCGCGGTCGCGCAGCGAGACGATCGCGTTGACCTTGCCGTTGACCGCGCCGATCCGCTCCAGCGTCTCGCGCATCACCTCCACGGGCGAGACCTCGCCCCGCGCGATCATGCCCCCCAGCGCCCGCGCGCCCCGCCCGATCAGCTCCACGCCCCGCCCCTTCATCTTTCTTCAAATACGCATCATCGCGCGGCACGCGCGGGGCGCCCGGGCGGGGCTCCCGGCCCCGGACGGGCGCCGCCCCCTCAGACGGCGCGGGCCTCCGAGCGGCTCTTGCCGCTGGCGTTCATGGCGAGCGTCGCGGCCATCAGCCCGTCGAGATCGCCGTCGAGCACGCCCTGCGTGTCCGAGGTCTCGTAGTTCGTCCGGAGGTCCTTCACCATCTGGTAGGGCTGCAGCACGTAGGAGCGGATCTGGTTGCCCCAGCCCGCCTCGCCCTTGGCCTCGTGCGCCTCCTGGATCGAGGCGGTGCGCTTCTCCAGCTCCATCTGGTAGAGCCGCGACTTCAGCGCCTTCATGGCGATGTCGCGGTTCTGGTGCTGCGACTTCTCCGAGGAGGTCACAACGATCCCCGTGGGCAGGTGCGTGATCCGCACGGCGGAGTCGGTCGTGTTGACGTGCTGCCCGCCCGCACCGCTCGAGCGGTAGGTGTCGATCCGGATCTCCGAGGGGTTCACCTCGATCTCGATGTTGTCGTCCACGACCGGGTAGACCCAGACCGAGGAGAAGGACGTGTGCCGCCGCGCCGCGCTGTCGTAGGGGCTGATCCGCACCAGCCGGTGCACGCCCGATTCCGACTTGAGCCAGCCGTAGGCGTTGTGGCCGGTGATCTTGTAGACGGCGGACTTGATGCCCGCCTCCTCGCCGTAACTGACGGACTGCAGCTCGACCTCGTAGCCGTGCTTCTCGGCCCAGCGCGTGTACATCCGCGCCAGCATCCCCGCCCAATCGCAGCTCTCGGTGCCGCCGGCGCCGGCGTTCACCTCGAGGAAGGTGTCGTTGGTGTCGGCCTCGCCGTCGAGCAGCGCCTCGAGCTCCTTGGCGGCGGCGGTCTTCACCAGGTCGGCCAGCGCCGCCTCGGCCTCGGCCACGACCTCGGCGTCGTCCTCGGCCTCGCCGAGCTCGATCAGCTCGACATTGTCGCTGAGCCCCGTCTTGATCGCCTCGTAGGTGCCGATCTGGTCGACGAGGATCTGCCGCTCGCGCATCAGCTTCTGCGCCTTCTCGGGGTCGTTCCAGAGGTTGGGGTCCTCGACGCGGGCGTTGAACTCCTCCAGCCGGTGCTGCGCGGTCTCGAGCCCCATGCGCTGCCCCAGGAGCGTCAGCGACCTCCGGATCTTCTCGATGTTGGATTGCGTCTCTGCGCGCATCGTGCTGCCTCGTCTTGCGGTGCGGGAGAGATAGACAATCCCGGCCCGCCCCTCAAGGCGGACCTTCCCCGGCCTGCCTCCCCGTCAGTAGAGCCCGCCCGCCGAGAGCGTGCCGAAGCCCGTGCCCGTGGGCACCCGCGCCGCATCGCCCGTGGAGGTGCGCACCGTCGTCTCCGCGCGCGGACCCGTCGCCGCGCCCGGCTGGACGAACTCGGCGTCCACGTCGCCCTCGCCGCGCCCGAACATCGGCAGGTCCGAGCCCATGCCCCAGCCGCCGTCGATGACCGCGAGCAGCCCCTCGAAGGGCGCCTCGCCGTCGCGGAAGAGCTCGTAGACCACGTGCTCGCCGGTGCTGCCGTCGGGCAGGCGCGCGCCGGAATAGCGGTCGATCGGGTAGAACGTCCCGCCCGGCGGCACCGCGAAGGGTGCGCCGCCGTATTCGCGCACGGCCTCGCGCATGAACTCGGCGAAGACCGGTCCGCACATGCCGCCGCCCGAGGCGCCGCGCCCGAGGCTGCGGGGCTGGTCGTAGCCGATGTAGCAGCCCGCCACGATGGTCGAGGAGAAGCCGACGAACCAGACGTCGCGCGCCTCGTTCGTGGTG
>NZ_JBQLZP010000027.1:0-1106 GCF_052168335.1 Roseicyclus sp.
CGCGCGCCACGACGCGGTCGCCTGGGGCTACGCGCGGGCCTGTTCCGACATGGGCATGGACATCATCCAGCAGACCGAGGTGACGGGCGTGCGCCGCGCCGCCGGCCGGGTCCTGGGCGTCGAGACCACGAAGGGCTTCATCGGCTGCGGCAGCCTCGGCATCGTGGTCGCGGGCCATTCCGGCGTCATGGCCGAGCGCGCGGGCTTCCGCCTGCCGATCGAATCGACCGCGCTCCAGGCCCTCGTCTCCGAGCCGATCAAGCCCTGCATGGACGTGGTCGTGATGGCCAACACCGTGCACGGCTACATGAGCCAGTCCGACAAGGGCGAGATGGTCATCGGCGGCGGCGCTGACGGGCGCAACGACTATACCCAGCGCGGCTCCTTCCACCATGTCGAGGAGACGGTGCGCGCGCTCGTCGAGACCTTTCCGATCATCTCGCGGCTGAAGATGCTGCGCTGGTGGGGCGGCATCGTCGACATGACCGGCGACCGCTCGCCGATCATCTCGAAGACGCCCGTGGACGGGATCTTCGTCAATTGCGGCTGGGGCACGGGCGGGTTCAAGGCGATCCCGGGCTCGGGCTGGGCGATGGCGGAACTGATGGCCAAGGGCCACTCGCCGCTCGCCGCCGAGTTCTCGCTCGACCGCTTCCGCGAGGGCCGCTTCATCGACGAAAGCGTGGCCGCGGGGGTGGCGCATTGATGCTCCGCCCCGCGACCGACCGGAACCGGCCCCGCTCCCCCCGCGTTCCCCCTCTGGACGCAGCGACCGGAGGCCCGGAGCCATGGCAGACCGCAAGCCGACCCGAGGCGAGCGCACGGACTCGCCGGGCTACACGCCCGATGCCGACCGCCGCCCGATCGGCCGGGGCGACCGCCGCCGCGCGGGCGCGCTCGGCGGCTTCCTCGTCTTCGCGCTTCCCGTGCTCATCCTCGCCGTCGCCTTCTTCATGTGGTGGAGCCGGATCGGCCTCGACGGGCCCGCGGTCGACGCGCCCGCCGTCGTCCCGGCCGAGGACGCGGCCCCTCCCGCCACGGAGTGACGCCGCCCGCCGTCCGGCGCGCGCCCCTGTCCTTCATCTTTCCTCAAATCCGCCCGGGGG
>NZ_JBQLZP010000028.1:0-5792 GCF_052168335.1 Roseicyclus sp.
CGTTCCGCTTCGGCCATGGCTCTTCCTTTCGCGCCTGCGCTGTCGTCCCCGTGCCTGCGGAATACCGCGCGCGGCCCCTCGCGCGCGGCCGGATTGCGGCAGTTTGCAGGGAAAAGCGACATGCGCGCGACGACCGCCGGTCACGAGCCCGCAGGCGCCAGGAACGCCTCGGTCGCCTCCATCACCGCGAGGCCGCGCCAGACCCGGGCCACCAGCGCATCCTTCTCCACCACCTCGCCCGCCCGCTCGGCGAGGGCCGCGAGCAGCTCGAAGACCTGCGGCTCGACATGCACGGTGCTTCCGCCCCGGCGCAGCTCGAACCGCGCCGTGTCAAGTTCGCAGTCGGCGAAGGCGTAGATCATGGGAACAGCCTGTCCCACGGACGGCGGCCTCTCAAGGCTTCGAGGATGTCCGGCGCGAAAGACAAGCAGACCGCAAGCTCCCCGCAAGCCCGCCTTCAAGTGTCCGGCGGCGTGTCGCGCCATCCTCTCCCTGCCAACGGAAGGAAGATCGACATGACACGCACCTACGAACCCCGCCGCCGCCCGGACGGAAGCCTCGACACCGCCCACTACATCGCGCTGGGGCGCCGCCATCGCGCGCTCAAGGCGGGCAGCCTCCTCGGGGCGCTGCACCCCGGCCGGCGGCACCAGGCCCTGCGCGGGGAACCCGGGCGGCGGACGGCACATCTTGCGCCCGCCCGGGACGCGCCCTATGCCTCGCCCATGACGCACGCGCCCGATCCCGCCCGCCATCACGAACGCCTGCTGATCATCGACTTCGGCAGCCAGGTCACGCAGCTCATCGCACGCCGCCTGCGCGAGCTGAACGTCTACTGCGAGATCCATCCGTTCCAGAACGTGACCGACGCCTTCCTCGCGGAGTTCGCGCCCAAGGCCGTGATCTTCTCGGGCGGTCCGGCGAGCGTGATCGACGAAGGGTCCCCCCGCCCGCCGGAGCGGGTCTTCGAGCTCGGCGTGCCGATCCTCGGCATCTGCTACGGCCAGCAGGTCATGATGGAGATGCTCGGCGGCAAGGTCGTGCGCGGCGAGGGCACGGCCGAATTCGGCCGCGCCTACGTCACCCACGGGGAGGAGCGGATCGACCTTCTGACCGGCTGGTTCCTCGAGGGGCGCGAGCAGGTCTGGATGTCCCACGGCGACCACGTGAGCCGCCTCGCCCCGGGCTTCGAGGTCTACGCCACCTCGCCCGGCGCGCCCTTCGCCATCACCGCGGACCTGTCCCGCAACTTCTACGCCGTGCAGTTCCACCCGGAGGTCCACCACACCCCGAACGGCCGCACGCTCTACGAGAACTTCGTCAAGCTCGCGGGCTTCCACGGCGACTGGACCATGGCCGCCTACCGCGACGAGGCGATCCGCCAGATCCGCGAGACGGTGGGCGATGCCCGCGTGATCTGCGGGCTTTCGGGCGGGGTCGACAGCTCGGTCGCCGCGGTCCTCATCCACGAGGCCATCGGCGACCAGCTCACCTGCGTCTTCGTCGATCACGGGCTTCTCCGCCTCAACGAGGCTGAGGAGGTCGTGACCATGTTCCGCGACCACTACAACATTCCGCTGATCCATGCCGACGAGAGCGAGCGGTTCCTGAGCGCGCTGGAGGGTGTTTCCGATCCGGAAACGAAGCGGAAGACGATCGGCAGACTGTTCATCGACGTCTTCCAGCACTACGCCGACCAGATCGAGGGGGCCGAGTTCCTGGCCCAGGGCACGCTCTACCCCGATGTCATTGAGTCGGTGAGCTTTTCCGGCGGCCCCTCGGTCACGATCAAGTCGCATCACAACGTGGGCGGCCTGCCCGAGAAGATGGGGCTCAAGCTGGTGGAACCGCTGCGCGAGCTCTTCAAGGACGAGGTTCGCGCGCTCGGCCACGAACTCGGCCTGCCCGCCTCCTTCATCGGCCGCCACCCCTTCCCCGGCCCCGGCCTCGCCATCCGCTGCCCCGGCGAGATCACGCGCGAGAAGCTCGAGATCCTGCGCAAGGCCGACGCCGTCTACATCGACCAGATCCGCCGCCACGGCCTCTACGACGAGATCTGGCAGGCCTTCGTCGCGATCCTGCCGGTGCGGACCGTGGGCGTGATGGGCGACGGGCGGACCTACGACTACGCCTGCGCGCTGCGCGCCGTCACCTCCGTCGACGGGATGACCGCCGACTACTACCCGTTCAGCCACGAGTTCCTCGGCGAGACCGCGACGCGGATCATCAACGAGGTCAAGGGGATCAACCGGGTCACCTACGACATCACCTCGAAACCCCCGGGCACGATCGAGTGGGAGTGAGGGCGCGCGCCCGATGAGGGTCCTGCGGCGGCTGGCTTTCTCGGGCCTCGTGCTCTGGGCGGCGACGTTCCTGGCCGTCCTCGCCGCCTCCGCCTTCTGGCCGCGCGAACGTGTCCCCGAACGCCCCGCCGATGCCATCGTGTGCCTCGGCGCAGGGCTGGTGGACGACGTCTCCCGACTGCCGGACAGCGCCTCGACCCGGCGGGCCGCCACCTGTGCCGCGCTGCATGCAGCGGGCGTCGCACCCCTGATCGTCTTCACGGGCTATGGCAACACCGTCGCCTCCGCCGGCGATGGCATGGCCGATGTCGCGCGGGAGGCAGGTGTGACGGAGGCGGCGATCCTCGTGGACCCCCACGCGCTCTCGACGATCCAGAACGCCGCCAATTCGCTCGCCCTCCTGCCCCAGGGGACCGGGCGCATCGTGATCGTTTCCGACGCCTTCCACCTGCCGAGGGCCTGGGTGATCTTCCGTCTCATGGGGCCGGACGAGGTCGCGCCGGTGGCCGCCGCGGACCCGTTCCCGGCCTCTTCCGCACCGGCCGGACGGTCGACCCTGTCATGGGTCCTGCGCGAGTCGGTGGCGATCTGGTTCAACGCCGCGCGCGGCGTGGCCTACGTCGCCGCAGGGCTCGCGGGCGTCGATCACGCCACGCGGATCGGCTGGTTCGACTGAGGCCTCAGCGGTAGGCCGCGAGCCGTCCGTCGCGCGTGACCACCATCAGAACGTTGCCCACGACGATCGGGTGCGAGGCCGCGCCGCCCCGGACCGGGACCGTCTGCGTCAGCGCGCCGCTCACCGGGTCGAAGAAGCGGATCTGCCCGTCACCCGAGGCCACCACGAGGCGCCCGCCCGCGAGGATCGGGCCGTAATGGGTGAAGACCGCGCGCCGACGCCGCTCGCGCTCGCGCACGTAGAGCGGCAGTTCGGTGCCCCAGATCCGGTCGCCGGTCGCGGCCTCGACGCGGATCAGCTCGTTCCGGTCGGAGACGAAGAAGAGGCTGCCGCCCGCCGCCAGGACCGGGGAATAGCTGCCGTCCGTGGCGGTCCACAGACGCTCGCCCGTCGATGCGCTCAGCGCCACGACCCGGCCCGACTGGTTGCCCGCGTAGACCGTGTTGCCGACCACGACCGGGTCGCCGGTGATGTCGCTGATGTTGGAATAGGCGACGCCGAGCCGCCCGCCCGCCACCGCGGTCGCCCAGGTGCGCGCGCCGGTATCGCGCCGGGCGGCGACGAGCTCGCCCGAGCCGAAGGGGAAGATCACCGTGCCGTCCGCGATGGCCGGAGCGGCCCCGCCGGTGCGCAGCGCCTGTGCGGGCGCCGAGGGGATCTCCCAGCGGATGCGACCGACATCGGTGCTGATCGCCCAGGCGCTGTTGTCGCGGCTCACGACATAGACCGTGTCGCCCTCGACGGTGGGCGCGCCGATCCCCGCGTCGAGGCGCTGGCGCCAGCGCACCGCGCCGCTGGCCACGTCGAGCGCGACGAGCTCGCCGTAGCCGGTGGTCGCGTAGAGCGTGTTGCCCGACAGCGCGAGGCCGCCGCCCGAGACGCTGCCGTTCCGGTCGAAGCCCGCCGTCAGGTCCGCGGACCAGAGCGTCTGGCCCGAGGCGATGGAATGCGCGCGGACGCCCGCGGCGGAATCGAGCGTGAAGACGCGGCCATCGCCCGCGACCGGGTCGGCGGTCAGGCGGTTGCGGCGGCTGTCGCCCTGACCGATGTTCACGGACCAGACCTGCGACGGGTTCGCGCTCAGCGTCGCGTGGGGCGTTCGGTTCTGCGCGTCGAAGCCGCGCTGTTCCCAGCTCGCGAAGGTGCTGGCGCCGGGAAGGTCGATGGCGCGCGCCTCGTCGGCCGGCTCCGCCGCGGCGGAGGCGTCGCCGGCCAGCGTCGCCATGAGCGGCACACGGGTGCCGAAGCGTTCGCCCTGAAGGATCTGCTCGCGGTCGCCGCAGCCGGCGAGCAGAGTGACCGCGGCCAGCGCGAACGCGCCCCCGAGCCGCATGCGCGCCCGCGTGGTCCCGCTGCCGAGCGTGTCGCCGTGCGTCATCGCGCGCCCCTTTCCCTCGTCGCCCCCCGCCGGTCGTCCCGGCGGATCATTGTCCCGCCGGCGCGTCCGCGCCGGCATCTTCTTCCGCACCCGGCGCGTCCGCGCCGGCATCCTCGTCCGTCACCGGCGCACCGGCGCCGGCATCGTCTTCCGCGGCCGGGGCCCCGGCACCGGCATCGTCTTCCGCGGCCGGTGTCTCCGTCTCCGCTGCGGCCCCCGTCGCCTCGTCCGGCGTTTCGGCGGGGGCCCCTTCGGTCGCCTCTCCGGCCGCAGGCTCGGGCGCGGCGTCGACCAGCGACGCCCCGCTTTCGAGCGCCACAATCAACTGCCCTGTCCGCTGTTGCAAGCCGGCCGTGGCATCGGCGGCGATTTCGAGCCTGCGGAGCCGCTCGACACCGCTCTCCACGTCGCCCGAGGCGATGTCGAGGAGCGCAAGCTGCTCCTCGGCGAGCGCGGCGTAGGGCGCGCCGGGCTCGGCCAGCGTGCCGAGAACGAGGCGCGCCTCGGCCTCCGGCAACGGTTCCAGAAGGTGCGCCTTGAGGAGCGCGAGATGCACGTAGCGGATGGCGAGGCCGGGGGCCTCGGCCGCGCTCCGCAGCCGGGCGGCGGCCGCCGCGCGTTCCTCGCCCTCGGCAGCCTCGCTCGCGGCCAGCAGCGCGAGCAGGATCTCGCCCTCCGGGCCCGGCGCTTCGATCGCGTCGAGACGCGCGATCCGCTCGGCGGGATCGGCCGCGTCAAGGGCGGTGATGACCGCATCGCCGAAGGCCTGCGCCGTGGCCTCGGTCTGCGCGCGGCGGTATTCGAGGATCGCTGCGCCGCCCACCAGCACGAGGACGATCACGACCGCGAGCCACGCCCACTTGCGGAAGAACGCGAACAAGCGGTCGCGGCGAACCTCTTCGGTCACCTCGTCGATGAAACTGTCGGGGTTGGCCATGATGCCGCCTGCGTCCGCCTCGATGTTGCCGAGGCTCTTAGCGCGGCAGCAAGGTCGCCTGCAAGCGCGGAGCCGTCATGCGGGTTTTTCTGCGCGCCCCCAACTGAACGGTTCGGTTCAGTCTTGCACCTGCAGCACGAAGAAACTAATCTGAACCGGTCCGTTCAGCGTAACCCTGCCAACGACCACGCAAGGCGCGCATCGCCACACGTCGCTTAGGCACAGAAAGACACATGAAACCAGTTCCGATGATTATCGCGGCGCTCGTCTGCGTCGCCCTGTACTTCGTCATTCTGGACAGGGAGACGCTGGTGAGCTTCGCCGCGCGCTTCGGGCCGGATGCCGAAGAGACCGGCGAGGCGGCGACCCCGCCCGAGACCCTCGCCGAGACGGCGGAGGCCGGCCTCGTCCACGTCACCGTGCGCCGCTCCGAGCAGCAGATCGCCGAGAACGCCGTGCTCCTGCGCGGCCGCACCGAGGCCGCGCGGAGCGTCGACG
>NZ_JBQLZP010000029.1:0-2743 GCF_052168335.1 Roseicyclus sp.
AGACGCTGCTCCTCGCCACCGGCCTCTACTTCACGGCGCGCGGCAACGCGGGCTGACGCCCGGCCGCGCAGGCTACGCCGGGCCGCCCGGTCCGGCGGAGCGATTTGTGATCACACTTTTTCGCCCTGTGATCACATATTGGGGAACTGCGGCGTTAAGACCCACGCTTTCCGGCCCAAACAGGCCCTCGAGCGACCCAACCCGCGTGACAGCCCGGTAAAAACCGCTATTCATCTCACGCAGGAGACAACCGCCAAGCACAACCTGAAGGGGTCCGCCATGGCCGATGTGAACCGCGGAAACCGACCGCTATCCCCGCACCTGCAGGTCTACCGTCCGCAGCTGAACTCGATCACCTCGATCCTCGTGAGGATCACGGGGAACGCGATGCTGGTCTCGGCCTTCCTGCTCGTCTGGTGGCTGATCGGCGCGGCCTCGGGCGCGGACTACTTCGCCCGGGTCGACGGCCTCGTGACCTCCTTTCTCGGCGACATCGTCCTGACGCTCTCGGTCCTCGGGCTCTGGTATCACGCGCTCGGCGGGCTCCGGCACCTGATCTGGGACACCGGCCGCGGCCTCGACCTCAAGACGGCGGACATGATGGGCTGGGGCATGCTCGGCGGATCGGTCGTCCTCACCGTCATCACGCTGCTCGCGATCTGAGGGAGACCGCCCATGCCCTACATGACCGACCGCAAGCGCGTCTCCGGCCTCGGCACCGCGCATTCCGGCACGCATCACTTCTGGACCATGACCGTGACCTCGGTCGCGCTGCTGATCCTGACCCCGTTCTTCCTCGCCATCGTCGGGCCGCTCATCGGGGCCCCGCACGCGGAGGTGGTCGCCACCCTCGGCCGGCCGATCCCGGCCGTCGTCGTCGCGGCCTTCCTCGTGGTGGGGATGCACCACTTCGCGCTCGGCGTGCGGGTGGTGATCGAGGATTACGTCCGCGGGCTCGCCCGCAAGATCTGGATCATCGCCATGACGATCGTGAGCTACGGCCTCGCCGCGGCCGGCGTCGTCGCGCTGGCGCAGATCGCTCTCTGAGGGACATGACGCAATGAAAGACACCGCACGCATGAGCGCGAGCTACGACACCACCGAACATGCCTACGACGTGGTCGTGGTGGGCGCGGGCGGCTCGGGCCTCCGCGCGACGCTGGGGATGGCCGAGCAGGGGTTGAAGACAGCCTGCGTCACCAAGGTCTTCCCGACGCGCAGCCACACCGTCGCCGCGCAGGGCGGCATCGCGGCCTCGCTCGGCAACATGGGGCCGGACCACTGGCACTGGCACATGTACGACACCGTGAAGGGGTCGGACTGGCTGGGCGACACCGACGCGATGGAATACCTCGCCCGCGAGGCGCCCAAGGCGGTCTACGAGCTCGAGCATTACGGCGTGCCCTTCTCGCGCACCGAGGACGGCCGCATCTACCAGCGCCCCTTCGGCGGCCACACCACCCAGTTCGGCGAGGGCCCGCCGGTGCAGCGCACCTGCGCCGCCGCCGACCGGACCGGCCACGCGATCCTGCACACGCTCTACGGCCAGTCGCTGAAGAACAACGCGGAATTCTACATCGAGTATTTCGCGACCGACCTCCTGATGACGGAGGACGGGGCCTGCGTCGGCGTCGTGGCGTGGAAGCTCGACGACGGCACGCTCCATGTCTTCCGCGCGAAGATGGTCGTGCTCGCCACCGGCGGCTATGGCCGCGCCTATTTCAGCGCGACCTCCGCGCATACCTGCACCGGCGACGGCGGCGGGATGGTCGCGCGGCAGGGCCTGCCGCTGCAGGACATGGAATTCGTGCAGTTCCACCCGACCGGCATCTACGGCGCGGGCTGTCTCATCACCGAGGGCGCGCGCGGCGAGGGCGGATACCTGACGAACTCCGAGGGCGAGCGCTTCATGGAGCGCTACGCGCCCACCTACAAGGACCTCGCCAGCCGCGACGTGGTCAGCCGCTGCATGACGATGGAGATCCGAGAGGGCCGCGGCGTCGGCCCCGGCAAGGATCACATCCACCTGCACCTGAACCACCTGCCGCCCGAGACCCTGGCCGAGCGCCTGCCGGGCATCTCGGAAAGCGCCAGGATCTTCGCCGGCGTCGACGTCACGAAGGAGCCGATCCCGGTCCTGCCGACGGTGCACTACAACATGGGCGGCATCCCGACGAACTACTGGGGCGAGGTGCTGCGCCCGACGAAGGACGATCCCGACGCCATCGTGCCCGGCCTCATGGCCGTGGGCGAGGCGGGCTGCGCCAGCGTGCACGGCGCGAACCGGCTCGGCTCGAACAGCCTGATCGACCTCGTCGTCTTCGGGCGCGCCGCGGGCATCCGCGCGGCCGAGGTCGTCGATCCCTCGACCACCGCGCCCGACGTGCCGCGCGCCTCGCTCGATTTCGCGCTGTCGCGCTTCGACGACATCCGGCACGCGAACGGCGGCACGCCCACGGCGGAGCTGCGCCTCGAGATGCAGAAGACGATGCAGGCCGACGCCGCCGTCTTCCGCACCGACAAGACGCTGGCCGAGGGCGTCGAGAAGATGAAGGCCGTCGCGGGCAAGATCGACGACCTGCACGTGACCGACCGCTCGCTGATCTGGAACTCCGACCTGATGGAGACGCTGGAACTGACGAACCTCATGCCGAACGCGATGGCCACCATCGTCTCGGCCGAGGCCCGCAAGGAGAGCCGGGGCGCCCACGCCCACGAGGACTATCCCGACCGCGACGACGCG
>NZ_JBQLZP010000030.1:0-12246 GCF_052168335.1 Roseicyclus sp.
AGTTGATCCCGCGCGTGTTCCGCGTGAGCTTGCCGATCGTCGCGGCCACGGCCTCGGGGCTTCCCTCGGTGGTCTCGGCGATGGTCGGGACGGCGACGGGAAACACCGGCAGGATGGCCGCGTCCGCCGCACCGAGAGCAGCGTCGAGCCAGTCGCGCGTCATCTCCCCGCGCCGCATCAGCGCCTCGAGATAATGGGTCGCCGGGTAGAAGAGGCCGGGCTCGATCCGCGCGCGGACCTGGTCGGCGTAGTCCTCCGGGCGTTCCGCGATCCAGCGCCGGTGCAGCGTGGCGGCCTCGACGGCGACGACGAGATGGGCGAAGGCGTTGATGCCCGTCATCTCGGGCGCGCGGGTCTCGGTGCCGCGTGCGCCCGCGTCGGCGAGCGCCCGGAAGGCCTCGCCCAGGACGGTCTCGACCTCGGCGGAGAGGTCCCCGTCGTAGTATCCGCGCGGCCGCGCGATGGTCAGGCCCGCGATCTCTCCGGTCAGGGCGGCCTCGTGGGCCAGCTTCGGCGCCCAGGCCGTCGTCGGGTCCGCCGGGTCTTCGCCGCAAACGACGTCCATGAGCCGCGCCGCGTCCCTCGCGCTGCATGCCAGAACGCCGACCGTGTCGAGCGTCGCCGACAGGGGCATCGCCCCGGCGAGGCTCACGGCGCCATGGGTCGGCTTCACGCCGGTCAGCCCGCAGGCCGCCGCCGGATGGCGCACCGAGCCGCCGGTATCCGTGCCGAGCGACGCGGGAACCGCCCGGGCGGCGACCGCGATGCCCGACCCCGAGGACGACCCGCCGCAGATATGGTCGGTGTTCCACGGGTTGCGGCCGTGGCCGTAGTGCTCGTTGTAGCCGGTGGGGCTCAGCGCGAATTCGGCCATGTGCAGGGTGCCGAGGTCCACGGCCCCGGCGGCGTCGAGCCGGGAGAGCGCGGTGGAGGTCGTGTCGGGCACGAAGCCCGCCCGGATGATGCTGCCGCAATGGCAGGCGCGCCCGCGACGGTAGAACAGGTCCTTGTGCGCCATCGGCACGCCGGCGAGCGGGCCGAGCGCCGCGCCGGCCGCGCGGGCCGTATCGACCGCCCGCGCCTGTTCCAGCGCGGCGTCGAGGTCGAGGGTCGCCACCGCGTTGCAGGATGTCCCGACGGCCTCCAGTCGGGCGAAGGCGGCGCGGGTCTCGGCCTCCGCCGTGGTCTCGCCGCGCCGGATCGCCTCGGCGGTCGCGACCACGCCGCTCATGCGCCGCCCCCGGGACGCGAGGACGCCTTCAGCGCCGGGAAGCTCTGCGGTGAGGCGTCGGGCGAAAGCGGCGGGAGGGCGTCCACGGCGGCCTCGGTCGCCGCGACGAGTCCCGCGTGGCGCTTGACGACAGCGTCCGGTGCAGGCGGCGTTCGTGTATCGGTCATGTCTGTCCTGGCTGTCAGAGAAGGAAAAGCGCGATGCCGGGAATGTACGTCACCAGCAGCAGCACGCCGATCATCAGGAGCACGAAGGGCATGACGCCCTTGACGGCATCGAGGTAGCCGATGCGGAACGTCGTCATCCCGATGAAGAGGTTCAGGCCGAAGGGCGGCGTCACCATCCCGATGGCCACGTTCACCACGATCACCGCGCCGAGGTGGATCGGGTCGATCCCCGCGCTGATCGCCGACTGGTAGATGAGCGGCGCCAGCACGATGATGGCCGAGTTCGGATCGATGAACATGCCCGCGATGAGGAAGGAGATGTTGATCATCGCCAGGAGGAAGACGGGCGAGAAGCCGCTGATCGCCTGGCTGATCTGCGCGGGATACTGCATCAGCGTCATGAAGTAGGTCATGACGGTGCCCGACGCGATCAGGATCAGCAGGACGGCGATGGTCTGCGCCGAGGCCGCCGATACCTTGAAGAGATCGCGGACCCGCAGCTGCCGGTACACGAGCGTCTCGACGAAGATGGCGTAGACGCAGGCGAATGCCGCGGCTTCCGTCGGGGTGGCCGCGCCCGAATAGATGGCGCCCAGCACGATCAGCGGCAGGCCGAGGGCCCAGCCCGCGCGGCGCAGGGCGCGCATCCGCCCGGCCCATGAGACCTTGGGCGCGCGGCCGATCCCCTTCACCTTGGCGTAGGCATAGGAATAGAGGGCGAGAACGAGCGTCAGCAGGAGACCGGTGCTCAGGCCCGCGATGAACATCGCGCCGACCGAGTTGTTGGTCTCGATGGAGTAGAGGATCATCGCGATGCCGGGCGGGATCAGCATGGCGATGGTCGAGGCCGACAGGATCAGGCCCACGGCGAAGCTCTTGCTGTAGCCCTGCTGCACCAGCGAGGGGTAGACGATGGGTCCGATCGACACCACGGCGGCGGGCCCGATGCCCGACATGGCGCCGAAGATCGCGCAGGCCCCCGCCGTCGCGATGGCGACGCCGCCGGTGATGTGGCCCATGGTCGCCTCCGTCAGGGCGACGAGGCGCTTTCCGATCTGCCCGCGCGAGATGACGTCGGCGGCGAAGATGAACAGGGGAATGGCCACGAGCGCGAAGCGGTTCACCCCGTCGATCATGCGCTGCGGCAGGACCATCGAGGGGATCGGCGGCGCGAACAGGTCGAAGCTGATGAAGGTCGCCGTGATGATGGCAAGGAAGATCGGCGCCGCCAGGACGAGCAAACCGAACGCGATGAGGGAGAATACGACCGCCGGCATGTCTCAGCCCTTCCTGTCTTCTGCGGGGCGCCCGGTGTCGGCCGATGCCGCCTCGGCCTCGGCCATCGCCGCGTTCGGAAGCGGGCGGAGCGTGTTGGCGATCGCACGGATGACGATCTCGATGCCGGCGATCGTGGACAGGGTCGCGCCGATGGCGGCCGGAAGGAAGAACAGGTAGCGCGGCACGGGAAGCGTCGTGCTCATCTGCCCCGTGCCTGCGGAGAACGCCACGAGGTCCCAGCTGGCTTTCGCCAGGAACCCCATCACCAGGACGATCACCACGCCCACCAGTCCGCGCATGACGCGCACGACCTGCGGGGATGCGAGCAGCGTCACCACGTCGACGCTGACATGCCCGCCCCGCCGCAAGAGCGTGTAGGCCCCGAAGAAGCACAGGTAGATCATCAGGAGACGCGAGGCTTCCTCGGCGCCCATGACGTTGAAGGACAGGAAGTAACGCCCGACCGCATTCAGAAAGACGATGGCCGTCACGAGGATGAGGGCCACGGCCGAAAGCGCATCGATCAGCGCGTCGATGGCGTCGAGCGCCCGGCTGATGAAATGGCCGATCATGGCGGGTCCTCCGTGAGACGGTTGAACGGGCCGCCCCCTGGCGTCGGGGGCGGCTCCTCTGCGCGTCGTTACTGCATCTCGGCGACGAAGGCGTCGTAGATGGCCTGGCCTTCCGCCCCGGTCCGCGAGAGGTACCAGTCGCGGATGCCCGGAAGGGTCGCGTCACGCAGCGCGGCGCGCTCCTCCTCGGTCAGCTCGACCACGGTCACGCCGGCTTCCCGCATCGCCGCGAGGGCCGCGACTTCCTGGCGCTGGGTCTCGGCGAGGCACACGGCGTTGCCTTCGGCGACGGCCTCGGTGATGGCGGTGCGGCAATCCTCGGTCAGACCGTCCCACCACGTCTTGTTGACGGTGACGTACTGGTCCAGCGTGCCGTGCGAGGTGAGCGTCAGGTAGTCCTGCACCTCGTGGAAGCGCATGTTGAACGTGGTCGGGATCGGGTTCTCCTGCGCCGCGATCGCGCCGTTCTGGAGCGCGCTGTAGGTCTCGGAGAACGGCATCGTGACCGGGTTCAGACCGAGAAGCGTCTGGCGCTCGGTCATCAGTTCGGACGGCATCACGCGGGCCACCCGGTCCTCGTAGGCGGCGAGCGTGTTCATCGGCTCGTTGCCCGTCCACTGCATGAACCCGGTGTGCCAGATGTCCAGCATCACCATGTTGTAGGGCGTGAAGGTCTCGGCCAGCATGTCGGCCGCGGGCCCTTGATGCAGTGCGAGCAGCTGGTCGGTGTCCGTGGGCCAGAAGAACGGGAAATCGAGGATCGCGGAGGTCATGTTGATCGGGGCCATGTAGGCCGCCGGCTGGATGCTCATCTCGATGGAGCCGAACTGCACCCCTTCGTTGATCTCGGTAAAGCCGCCGAGCTGACCCGACGGGAAGACCTGAACGTCGATGTCGCAGCGCGCATCCGCCTCGAGCAGCTCCTCGATCCGCTGGGCGCCGAGGTCGCGCGGGTCGCCGGGCGGCAGCAGGTGGGCGATCTTGAGGTTGAAGGTCTGGGCCTGAACGACGGTAGCGGTGCCGAGCTGGGCCAAAACGGCACATGCGGCGACCGTCACCTGTAGGGCATTCCTGGATATCATCGTCGTGCTCTCCTGTTGAAGATGAGGCCTCGGCGGGCCCGGCTGGGTTAGGTTGCGTGCGGGTTTGCGGCTTTGTGCCAGTCACAGATCGCGCCGCCGGTCGTGAACATCACGCCGTCGCGCGACGAAAGGTGCTCGATCACCTCGCGGAAGTACCGGCAGCGGTGCGGTGCGCCCATGATGTAGGGGTGCAGCACGAGGGCCATGACGCGGGCCGACCCTTGCGCGTCATGGAGAAGCTGTTCGGCCTGATCGATGGCGCGGTCGCGGTATTCCCGCGCCGGGTGATGCTGGATCAGCATCATCGCCACGTCGTTGCATTCCTGCGTGTAGGGCACGTTGGTGATGCTGCCGTTGGCCGTCTTCAGATCGACCGGCTGGTCGTCGAGAACCCAGTCGCAGACATAGTCGTACCCCGCATCCACAAGGTGCTCCGGCGTCTCCCAGGTCTCCGTCAGGCCGGGGCCGAGCCAGCCGCGCGGCCGCGTGCCGGTATAGGCCTCGATCGCTTCGGTGGTCTTGCGGATGTCTTCCGGCTCGTCCGCCACCTTCTGCATGTTGAGCTGGGTGAAGCCGTGGCCGATGAACTCCCAGCCACGGTCCATCGCGGCGCGGGAGATCGGCTCGTAGGTGGTGATGGCCGAGCCGTTGATCGCCAGCGCGGCGGGGAGCTTGTGGTCGTCGAAGATCTCGAGGAGGCGCCAGAACCCGACGCGGTTCCCGTATTCGTGCCACGCCCAGTTGGGAATGTCGGGCGTTGGCGACCCGCCGGCGGGCGGCGTCAGCACGGTGCGCGGCATCGTCCGCTCGGGGTCCCATTCCTCGATGTTGACGATGACCCAGACCGCCAGACGCTTGCCGTCCGGCAGGCTCAATGGGGGACGCTCGGAAATCGGCGAATACGCAAGGCGCTGATTGGGAAGAAGACGTGTCATGCGGGCTCTCCGGTTCCGACGCAGGCCACGAGCTCGACCTCGTGCCGCAGATCGTCGGTCATCGGCGGGAAGGGAACGGTCGCGCCATCCTCGACGACGGCGTCGGCGGGCTTCTGGAAGAAGAAGGGCGGATCGCGAAGGTCCGCGCCCTCGTTCATCTCCAGCACGTGCTTTTCGTAGTTGCGGCCGGCGCAATAGATGCGCCGGACCGGAAACCGGGACGCGGTGCCCGAGATCGCGAGGCTGGCCTGCGCCGGCGGAGGGATGACGAAATCGCTCACCCGTGGACCCGGTGCTGTGAATTGTACCAGTCGTAGATCTGCGCCCCGTTCCAGTGGAGCACGCCCTCGTGGGCGTTGATGTGGGCGTAGACCTCCTCGAGGTACTTGATGCGGTGCGGCTGGCCGGAGATGTAGGGGTGGATGGCGATGGCCATGATGCGCGGGCGCTCGCTGCCCTCCTGCCAGAGGCGGTCGAACTGGTCGCAGCACTTCTTCTGCCAGTAGCCCGACTCGTGATGCTGCACGATCATCGTCGGGATGTCGTTGAGCTCGACCGAATAGGGCAGAGTGACCAGCGGACCCTTCTGCGTCGTGATGACGGTCGGTTCGTCGTCGTAGACCCAGTCCCCGATGTACTTCACGCCCGCCTCGGCCAGCAGTTCCGGCGTCTCGTAGGTCTGCGTCAGCCCGGGCCCGAGCCAGCCGACGGGACGCTTGCCGGTGAAGTCCTCCAGCCGGTCCATGCACCGGTTGATCATGGCCGCCTGGTCCTCGACCTTGTGGATCGGCATCTGTTCCCAGGCGTGGCCCATGAACTCCCACCCGGCGTCCTTGGCCTCCTGGGCCACGCGGGCATAGTCCTCGACGACGCGGGCGTTGATCGACAGGGTCGGCTGGATGCCGAGGCGCCTGTAGAGGTCGAAGAAGCGCCAGACGCCCACGCGCATCCCGTACTCGTGCCAGGACCAGTTCGGCACGTCGGGCAGCAGGACCTGGCCTGTCGGCGCCGGAATGACCTGCCGGGCCATCGGACGCGAGATGTCCCAGACCTCGAGGTTCACGATGGTCCAGACGATGATCCTTGCCTTGCCCGGCAATTCCATCGGCGGCCGGTCCACGATCGCCGAGAACGGAACGCGATCGGAGGGGAGCGTGGGGGAAACGGTCATGAGGTTGCGTCCTTCGCGGGTACGATGTGCCAATCGGTCGAAATGCGGCTGCCGGCATTGCGCAGGATCACCGACATCGGGCAGCGCTGCTCCAGCGCGTCCTTGAGGGACGCGAGGTCCGCCTCGCTGGCGTCGGTCTCGGCCTCCAGCGTCAGGCGTATGTCGGGGAAGGGAACCGGCACGTCCGCCTCGGCGTCGATGCCGCGATGGTCCAGCATCCCCTCGCAACCGATCTTCCGGAACCGAAGGTTCAGGTTCCGCTCGTGGGCGATCCGGCGGGCGATCACGTTGGTGCAGGCCACCAGCGCGCCGAGCATGGTTTCGAGCGGTGTCGGACCGACATCGGTTCCATGCCGGTAGGGTGGCTCGTCCACGACGAAGGCGTGCCCGCGGGTGCGGATCTCGGTCAGGCTCATGGTCGGGCAATTACCCTCCACGACCACACGGATCAGGGGTTTCTGCTTGATTTTCATGGCTTTGCCATCCGAAGCTGACCGATCCCCTCGCCCAGGAACTGGCGGATTGCGGTGTAGAAGATGCGGGCGCCGCGCTCGGCCCAATGGGCGGCGGTCGAGGCGTCGACGGGAAGGCCGAACGCGAGGCCATGACCCCGAACGCGGGTCGCGATGTCGTCGACTGCCGCAACCACGTCGGCGTGCCGCGGCTGGCCCGGCAACCCCATGGAGGCCGCGAGATCGTTTGGACCGATCAGGATGGCGTCGATGCCGGGCGTCGTCGCGATGTCGTCGAGCGCGAGGTGGCCCTCCACGCTTTCGATCTGGGCGATGAAGGCCGTCCGCTTCGCGGTGGCGGCGTGTGTCTCGATGACCGCACGCACCGCGGCGCACTGCGCGGCACTCTCCATCTGCGGCAGCACGATCGCGTCGATCCTGCAATCGAGATATCGGGTGACGATGGCCGGTTCGGCGCTCTCCGTTCGCAGGATCGAGAACAGCCCGTTCCCCCGCGAAGCCCTGGCCATCACCGCTGCGTCCGAGACGCTCACCGGCGTCCTTTCGCAGTCGATGAAGATGGCGACGTTCTCCTGCCCGGCGAGCGCGTCGGCAACAGGGACGGCCAGACCGCCCGGATTGACAGCGACCAACGGCACATCGCCGTGGAGGCGGCTCATGAGGTCAGCCATGGCGAAGGTCCCCCCTGGACAGCAGGCCGGCTCGATGCACGAAGTGTGCGCACTTTGGGGCTGGCGTGTCAATAAGGCGCACCGCTGCCCGTCACGCGCACCCCGGCAGAATCACCATATGGAAATGGAATTTATTGTGTTATCATCGGCAAGGATCGAAATGCAGGTTTCGAGGACGCCGAATAACTGTGCACAATTTGCGTATCCGTGCTGGAAACGCCGTCGCTTGCAGCCTGGAGGGCGCGGACATGGACAAGCCTGTCGAATCCTTCGTCCTCTCCAAGCCGGGCAAGGCGGTGCCGCGGTCGCTGCAGGTCGCGGATCGGTTGCGGGAGAGCATCCTGTCCGGCGAGATTCCGCCCGGCGAACGCGTCAACGAGGTGCAGCTCAGCCAACGGCTCGGCGTGTCCCGCACCCCCACGCGCGCCGCTCTCCATGCCCTCGCGGCGGAAGGCCTTCTCGACTACGAGACGAACCGCGGGTTCACCGTGCGCGAATACTCGCCGCAGAGCATCGCGGAGGGCTACGAGATCCGCGCGGTGCTCGAGGGCCTGGCGTGCCGGCTGGCGGCGACCCGCCCGCCGGATGCGGGCGTGACGGCGCTGTTCGAGGACGCCCTGGCGCTCGGCGACGAAGTGGTCGCCGGGTTCGACGGCACGACCGCCCAGATGGAGGCCTACCGGCAGTCGAATGTCCTGTTCCACACCGCCGTCATCAAGGCGGCGGACAACCAGATGCTGGAGGACACGCTGCGCCTCGCCCTCGCCCGTCCGGCCACCAGCCTGCGCAACATCGTGTCCTTCAGCGAGCACCCCGTGCGGCGCCGGCACGACGACCATCACCGCATCTACGACGCGATCCGGTCAGGCGACGGATGGCGCGCCGAATTGCTGATGCGCGAGCACGTCACGAGCGTGAAGTACAGCGAACTCGAGCGCCGCCCGGGCCGCTGACGCCGATCGGTCGCCGCCGCCGATTCCAGAGATTTGACAACTATTTTTTTCCTCAACTTTTCCGCAATTGCCGCGCATCACCGCCGGGACCGGTTGCAGCCCGTGGAGGGCCGCGACGGGAGACGTGTGGCTCGGCCGGGAAAGCGGGGTGACCGGACATGGCGGTTTACGCCAGATACATCGCAATCGTCTTGCTGGCGCTCGCCGCAGGCCTCGTTCTCGACGCGCTTGCGGCAGAGAGACATCGCGCCTCCGAAAGGCTGACCGTTACTCGCGTCGCAACGGCTGTCGCGGCCGCGGTGGAACGCGAGCTGGCCGAGAAGATCCTCGTGACCGAGGGCATCGCCGCGGCTTTCCTGGCGGACCCGGATCTTCCGGAGGCCCGCTTCGAGCGGATGGTGCGGCAACTCGCGCGCGGCGAGGATGACATCCTGAACGTGGCGGCGGCGCCCGGCCTGGTCATCGAATACGTCTATCCCCGGGGGCGCAACAGCAGTGCGCTCGGGCTCGATCTGCGGACGCGCCCCGACTTCATGCAAGGCGTCGATCAGGCCATCCGCAGCGGCCGACCCGTCGTCACCGGGCCCTTCGATCTGGTCCAGGGCGGCCAGGGCTTCATCACGCGCTCCGCCGTTCGCGATCCCGAGGCCGCGCCGGACGTTCCGCCCTGGGGGATCACCTCCGTCGTCATGGATGCGCGGATCTTCTTCGAGGTGGCAGGCATCGCCAACGCACTCGCGGAGGCGGATCTTGAAGTCAGGAACGCCGGGGACGTGCTCCTCTTCGGATCGGGCGTCGCGCGGGACGCGAACCCGGTCGTCGTGCCGATCGAGGTGCCCGGCACCACCTGGACCGTCTCAGCCATACCGCCAGGCGGCTGGGCCAAGCTGTCGCCGTTTTCGCACTGGATCTGGGCGGTGGTCGTTGCCGCCACCGTCGCCCTGTTGACCCTGATCTGGGCATTCGGACGCAAGGAACAGGCGGAGACGCAGCTCGTCGAGGCGATCAACGCGCTCGAGGATGCCTTCGCGCTCTTCGATGCGGACGACCGGCTGGTGATCTTCAACCAGAAGTACAAGGAGTTCTACGCGGCATCGGCCGACGCGATCTTCGTCGGCGCGCGGTTCGAGGACATCATCCGGCACGGCGTGGCCGCCGGGCAATACGTCGACGCCATCGGCCGCGAGGAGGAGTGGATCGCAGAACGCCTCCGGCATCATGCCGAGCC
Source organism: Roseicyclus sp. (assembly GCF_052168335.1). GTDB lineage: Bacteria > Pseudomonadota > Alphaproteobacteria > Rhodobacterales > Rhodobacteraceae > Roseibacterium. Next base: position 9,762 of record NZ_JBQLZP010000030.1, read on the forward strand.
CCCCGACGGACCGATCGAGCAGTACCTTCCCAACGGCCGGTGGTCGCGGGTTCTCGAACGCAGGACGCCGTCGGGCAACATCGCGGGCTTCCGCATCGACATCACCGACCACAAGGAGGCTCTGAAGCGGTCGGAGGCGGCCAATGCGGCCAAGACGGCGTTCATCAACACGGTGAGCCACGAGCTCAGGACGCCGCTCACGGTCATGCTCGGCTACAACGCTTTCCTGGGCAACGTCGATCGCCTGCCGAGCTTCTCCGCCCTCACCAGGAGCCTCGAGGCAGGGGACGCCGACGCCGCGCAGCGCGCCTTCGCGGCGCTGCGGGAGGAACTGCGGCGCTACTCCGATCAGATCGGCAAGTCCGGCCAGCATCTCATGCACCTCGTCTCGGGCATCCTCGACGTTGCCCGGATCGATGCGGGCACCTTCAAGCTGTGCCCGGAGATCGTGGACCTCGGGCCGCTGACCCGCGATGTCGTGCAGCAGTTCCGCCCGATCGCCGAGCGCAAGCGCGTAAGGCTCGAGGTGGATGCCGATTGCGCCGAGGTCGTCGCGGATCCGACGCGCGTGCGGCAGATCCTGTTCAACCTCGTCGACAACGCCCTGAAGTTCACCGAGGCGGGCAGCGTGACCGTGCGGTTGCGCAACCGCGGCGACCGCGTGCTTGTGGAAGTCGCGGATACAGGCTGCGGGATCTCGCCCGAAAACGTCGCAAGGATCTTCGAACGGTTCGGCCAGGTGGATTCCTCCGACAACCGCCGCCACGGCGGCGTGGGCCTCGGGCTCGCGATCGCGCGGGACCTCGCGGAGATGCAGGGCGGAACCCTCGGCGTCAACAGCGTGCCGGGCGAAGGGAGCGTCTTCCGCCTCTCGTTCGAACGCCTGGAGCGGGCCCGGATTGCCGCGGCCTGACCCGAGGCGAGCTGTGGGTCGTGCGGGTCAGCCGTGACTGACGCGCGCCAAGGGGATCTCGGAGCATCAATGGCCGGGCCCCGGACCGCTCCATGTACGGGGCGGGGCACTCCCCCGGATCGCGGGTCTTCCGAGCGCCGCCGGGTGGGCAGCCATGATCCCGGCTATCTTCGCCGATGTCGCAAACCGGGCGACTTGCGGCGCTGCGGCGAAGGCGGGCGCGACGGTTCCGTGTGAGGGGCGACGCGAGGCGTCCTCGGGACAGGAGGGACCGAAGCCATGCTGCAAGTCTTGTCCGGGGTCTGGGCCCTCCTGCTGGGCATCGTCCTCATCATGCTCGGCAACGGCATGCACTTCACGCTGATCGGCCTTCGCGGCGGCATCGAGGGGTTCTCGGCGGCCGAACTGGCCGTGGTGACGTCGGGCTACTTCGTCGGGTTCCTGTCCGGCGCGCGGCTGACCCCTCTGCTCATCCGGCGCGTCGGGCATGTCCGCGTCTTCGCGGCGCTCGGCAGCTTCATGTCGGCGGGGCTGATCGCGTTCACCCTGCTGGCCGAGCCCTGGGCCTGGACGGTGCTGCGCATCCTGATCGGGTTCTGCATGTCGGGGATCTACGTCGCCGCGGAAAGCTGGCTGAACAACGCCACCACGAACGAGTCGCGCGGCAAGGTCCTGTCGGCCTACATGATCGCGCAGACGCTCGGCATCATCGGCGCGCAGTACCTGCTGACGCTCGGCGACGCGGCGACCTCGGTCCTGTTCATCGGTGCCTCGATCCTCGTGTCGATCTCCTTCGCGCCGATCCTCCTCTCCGTCACGCCGGCGCCGAGCGTCGCGGTCGCGCGCCCGATGTCGTTCCGGGACCTCTTCGCCGGTTCGCCGCTCGGCACGATCGGGATCTTCCTTCTCGGCGGCGTCTATGCCACGCAATCGGGCATGGGAGCCGTCTTCGGAAGCGAGATCGGCATGACGGCGAACCAGATCGCGCTCTTCGTCGCGATGCTCTTCGCAGGCGCGCTGGTGCTGCAGGTGCCGATCGGCTGGCTGTCCGACCGGTTCGACCGGCGCAAGGTCATCTGCGGAACCGCCGTCATGGGCGCGGCGGCCTGCGCGCTGGGGTGGCTCTCGGGCGTCGGGACCGCGGAGGAGGGTCGCGACCTCTGGCCGCTGATGGGCTCGGCCTTCCTCGCCGGGGGCATGACCACGCCGCTCTATGCGTTGCTCATCGCCTATACCAACGACTTCCTCTCGGCCGAGGACATGCCCGCCGCTTCGGGAGGACTGGTCTTCACCTTCGGGCTCGGGGCCATCCTCGGCCCGCTCGCGACAGGCTGGGCGATGCAAGTCGCGGGCCCCGATGCCTTCTGGGTCGTGATGGGGACCACCTTCGCCGCCATGGCGACATATGCGGCCTACCGGATGACGCAACGCGCGACCCCCTCCGCCAATGAAACCGAGGCCTATCTCGGCGTGCTTCCCACCACGTCCGCGGTCGCGATCGAGGCCGCCGGAACATGGGCGGCCGAGCAGGGAGAGGGCGGAGCGCCGGCCGAGGCCGGGCGACCGGCCGCC
>NZ_JBQLZP010000031.1:0-5247 GCF_052168335.1 Roseicyclus sp.
TCCTCCAGCCCGTTCAGCGCCGCGCCGAGGATGACGGCGAGGAGGAGATAGGGGTTGATGTCGCCGCCCGCGACGCGGTGCTCGATCCGCCGCGCGGCCGGCCCGCCCGAGGGGATGCGCAGGGCCGCCGTGCGGTTCTCGTGCGCCCAGGCCATGCGGGTCGGCGCGTGCGCCCCCGGCACGAGGCGGTCGTAGCTCGTTGAATGGGGCGCGAAGACCAGCATCGAGCCCGGCATTGCCTTGAGGCATCCCGCGATCGCGTGGCCGAGCCGGTCCGCGCCGCCCGGACGCCGCTCGTCGAAGATGTTCTCGCCGTCCCTGTCGAGGATCGAGAAATGCATGTGCAGCCCGTTGCCCGCATACTCGGGGTAGGGCTTGGCCATGAAGCTCGCCGCGACGCCGAACTGCCGCGCGAGGCCCTTCACGAGGAGCTTGAAGAACCAGGTGTCGTCCGCCGCCTTCAGCGCGTCCTCCTGGTGCATCAGGTTGATCTCGAACTGGCCGGGCCCCGCCTCGGAGATCGTGGTGTCCGAGGGGATGTCCATCGCCTCGCAGGCGTCGTAGAGGCGGCTGAAGAACTGGTCCCAGGCGTCGAGCTGCCGGAGCGCGAGGATCTCGGCCTGGTGGCGCCGCTTGCCCGAGCGCGGCGAGGGCGGCACGCGGGGCGCGTTGCCCTTGTCGTCGATCAGGTAGAACTCGAGCTCGGTCGCCACCACCGGCGTCAGGCCGCGCGCCCTGTAGCGCTCGACCACGCGGGCGAGCGCCTGGCGCGGGTCGCCGTCGAAGGGCGTGACGCCGTCCTGCTGGAACATCCAGATCGGCAGGAGCGCGGTGGGGCTCTCGAGCCACGGGACGGGGAGAAAGCCGCGCTCGGTCGGCATCAGGATGCCGTCGGGATCGCCCGAGCGGAAGACCAGCGGGCTGTCGTCGATGTCCTCGCCCCAGATGTCGAGGTTCATCACCGAGAAGGGAAAGCGCGTGCCCTCGGTGATCGCCTTCTCGGCGAAGCGGCGCGCCACGCGCTTGCCGCGCGGCTGGCCGTTGAGGTCGGCGGCGACGGTGCGGATGGAGGCGATCTCGGGGTGCTCGAGGAGCCAGTTCATCGGATGACCTGCGGGCGGTAGCGGAGGCGCGGGCGCGCCTCCTGCGGGAGGTGGCGGTTGAGCCGCCGGTTGATCGCGCCGAAGAGCGCGATGATCACGAGGGTGAAGAGCACGAAGTAGACCGCCACGATCGGGTAGGGGATGAAGGGGTTGAAGGTGCGGTCGGCGAAGTAGTTCGCGTAATAGAGCGCGTCGCCCATCTGCTGGAACGCCGGGAAGGACGAGAAGAACACCAGCGCCGTCGAGTGGAAGAGGAAGATCGCCTCGTTCGTGTAGGCGGGCCAGGCGAGGCGCATGGTCGTGGGGAAGACCACGCGGCGGAACTTCTTCCAGCCGGTGAGGCCGTAGGCGTCGGCGGCCTCGAGATCCCCCTTCGGCACCGCCCGGAGCGCGCCGTAGAAGATCTCGGCCGAATAGGCGGAGGTGTTGAGGAAGAGCACGATCAGCGCCCCGAGCCAGGCCCGCGCGAGCCAGCGCGTCTCGGCCTCGATGGCGACGCCGAGGAAGGTGAACTCGATGCCGACGCGGGGCAGCAGGACGAAGGCCTCGTAGGCCATGAAGAACTGGATGAAGAGCGGCGAGCCCCGGAAGACGAAGATGAACCACTCGGCGGGCTTGCGCAGGAGGAGTGTCCGCGAGTTCTTGGCGAGCGCCAGCGCCACGGCGAAGACGAAGCCGAACGAGAGCGCGAGGATCGCGAAGTAGACGTTCCAGATCATGCCCGAGCCGATCAGCACGATCTGCTCGCAGACGCCGATATCCGCCTGCGGCAGCCGCCGCTCGCCGTGGCCGAGGGCGCGCAGCGCGTAGGCCTGGAACGCCTCGGCGCAGGTCATGCGGCGGCCTTCCTGAGCTCTTCGCCCGCCGCCGTCGCCTGCCCGTGGCTGAGACGGGTCGTCAGGCGCGCCAGCACGATTTCGGAGACCCGGGTGAAGGCGAGGTAGAAGATCAGGAGCGCGAGGAAGTACCAGAGCCGCCAGTCGGGATGCGGATAGGCATAGGCCGAGGTGCGCGAGCCGCCGAGTTCGCGCGCCCAGTAGACGATGTCCTCGATCCCCAGCAGGAACAGCAGCGGCGTCGCCTTGATGAGGATCATCCAGATGTTCGACAGGCCCGGCAGCGCGTAGATCCACATCTGCGGCACGAGGATGCGCCAGAAGACCTGGCGCCGCGAGAAGCCGTAGGCCTCCGCCGTCTCGAGCTGGGCGCGGGGCACGGCGCGCATCGCGCCGTACAGCACGTTGCCGCAGAAGGCGCCGAAGACGATGGCGTAGGTGAAGACCGCGAGGCCGAAGCCGTAGACCTCGTGCACCCATTGCGGAGAGGAGGGCTGCGGCGTGCGGGCCTCGGGGCAGACGACGAAGTTCGCGCCCTGCCGGATCTCCTCGGTCCAGCCGGGGCAGGCGGCCTGGTGGCGCAGCCATTCGATGGCCTGGTCGAGCACGAGGACGAAGAAGAGGAAGAAGACGATGTCGGGCACGCCGCGCACCATCGCCGTGTAGGTCTTGCCCAGAAGCGAGAGCGGCAGGATGTGCGAGCGCGACGCGGCGGCAGCGGCGAAGCCGAAGGCGAGCGCGGTCGGCGCCGTGACCGCGAGGAGCGCGAAGACCACGAGGAACGACGTGTAGAACAGCATGTGCGCCCCGTTGGTCAGGTAGCAGCTGAACCAGCGGAAGGTCTCGAGCGTGGAGGGATCGGCGCAGAACTCGAACATCTGGGCTTGGGGCGGGGGCCGGGCCTTGCGTATTTGGGGAAAGATGAAGGGCGGGGCGGGGGACGCGGAACGCCCCCCGCCTGTCGGGCCCTTACCAGGTGGCGGCTTCCTCGCCGAACCACTCGAGGATCAGCGCGTTGAGCGTGCCGTCCTCCTTCATCGAGGAGATCGCCGCGTCGAAGGCGGCGAGGCGCTCGTCGCCTTCGCGCAGCGCCATGCCGACGCCGCCGCCGAGCTGCACCGGCTCGCCGACGATCATCAGGTCGGGGTCCTCGGCCGCGATCGGCAGGAGGTAGTCGCCGTCGGCGAAGACCGCGTCGGCCTCGCCGTTGCGCACCGCGGCCACGGTCTCGTCCGGCGTCGCGAACTCGATCAGGGTCGCGCCCGAGTCGGCGATGTAGCCGGCCTGGATCGTGTTGGTCTGCGCCGCGACGACCGCGCCCTCGAGGGTGAAGTCCTCGGACATCCCCATGAAGAGCGACTCGGCCGGCGGGAAGTAGGCCTGCGTGAAGTCGACGACCTCCTCGCGCTCCTCGGTGATCGACATGCCGGCGATGATCGTGTCGTAGTTGCCGGAGGTCAGGTTCGGGATGATCGAATCCCAGTCGTTCGTCACCCATTCGCAGGTGAAGCCCGCCCGCGCGCACAGCTCGTCGCCCACGTCGCGCTCGAAGCCGTCGATCTCGCCGTTGTCGTTGATGAAGTTGTACGGAGGATAGGCGCCCTCCGTGCCCATGCGGACGGTATCCTGCGCGGCGGCCGCGCCGGCGACTAGCGCAAGGAAGCTCGCGCCGAGGATCAGGTGTTTCATCGTTCTTCTCCCTGGTTTTCTGAGGGTTGGTTGCCCCGAGCCGTCAGGCCGCGTGGCCATGGCTGAGGAATTGCCGCAGACGCGGCGAGGCGGGCGCCCCGAAGAGGCGGTCCGGCGGACCCTCCTCCTCGACGCGGCCCTCGTGCAGGAACACGACGTGGTCCGAGATGTCGCGTGCCATGCGCATGTCGTGGGTCACGAGGAGCATCGTCCGCCCCTCTTCGGCGAGGGAGCGGATGACGCGGACGACCTCCTGCTCGAGTTCGGGATCGAGGGCGGAGGTCGGCTCGTCGAACAGGAGCGCGCGGGGCTGCATGCAGAGCGCGCGCGCGATGGCGGCGCGCTGCTGCTGCCCGCCCGAGAGCTGCGCGGGCCAGGCCTCGCACTTCTCGCCGATGCCGACCTTGTCGAGCAGCGCGCGGGCGCGGTCCTCGACCGCCTTCGGATCCTCGCCGAGCACGGTGACGGGCGCCTCCATGACGTTCTGGAGGACGGTCATGTGGGCCCAGAGGTTGAACTGCTGGAACACCATCGAGAGGTTGGTGCGGATGCGGCGCACCTGCTCGCGGTCGGCGGGGTGGCGCGCGGGGCCCCGGCCCTTCCACGCGACGGGCTCGCCCTCGAAGAGGATCTCGCCCTCCTGGCTGTCCTCGAGCAGGTTCGCGCAGCGCAGGAGCGTCGACTTGCCCGACCCCGACGAGCCGATGAGCGACACCACGTCGCCCGCCCGCGCGGTCAGGTCCACGCCGCGCAGGACGTGCAAGGTGCCGAAGCTCTTGTGCAGGCCGGTGATCTGGATCACCGGGGCGGTCTGGTCGGTCACGGTCTTGTCGCACCCCCGTCAGGTTTCCGGAGATTTGTGCCCATGGAGCGGGCAAATGCAATTGTCCTGTGCAGAGTGACCCCGCGGAAGGCCGCGAAACAGGGCCGTTCGCGGAGCGAATGCCTAAGCGGGCGGCGCGGGCGGAACGGCGAGCGCGGCGTAGGCGTCGGGGTCCGGCGCGACGATGCCCCGAAGGCCGAGGAGGTCGCGGGTCGCGGCGGGCAGGGCGGCGAGCGCCTCGGCCATGGCGGCGCGGATCGGCGCGGGGTCGGTACCGCGCGCGGTGACGTAGGAGAGCGCGGGCGTGGGCGGCGTCCGGTCGAGGACGCGGAGGCCGTCCGCGAAGCCGTCCCAGCGCGCGATCATCCGCCAGGTGGCGGCGTCGATCCCGGCGATGTCGGCGCGGCCCTCGGCCACGGCGCGCGCGCTCTCGCGGTGGGCGCCGGTGGTCAGCGCCGCGCCGAAGGCGATGCCCGCGCGCCGGGCGGCGGCGAAGGGCGCGCCCCAGCCCGACTGGCTGTCGTCGGAGTTCAGCGCGATGGAGGCGCCGGCGAAGTCGGCGAGGCGCGCGCGCGGGTCGTCCACGCGCACCACGAGGATGCTGTAGTAGCTGCCCGCGGGCGCGTCGGGCAGGCCGAGATCGGGGGCCGCCACCAGCGTCACGCGCTCGGCGAAGCCGAGGCGCCAGGGCAGGTTGCAGATCTGCGAGAGGAGGAGGTCGGGGCGGGCCCAGGCCTCGGCCGGGGACAGGGCTTGGTCGAGCGCCTCGGGCGCCTCGGTGCCGCGCGTGCGAAGC
>NZ_JBQLZP010000032.1:0-11464 GCF_052168335.1 Roseicyclus sp.
GTCCGGGGGGCAGCGCCCCCCGGCGGGTCGGCCCGCAGGGCCGAAACGGTGCTTTCGGAAACGCGGCGCATCAGATCATCTCCTCCGCCTTCGCCGCGCGCGCCTGCTTGTCGAGCTTCTTCTGGTGCTGCGCGCGGAAGTCGGGCCGGAGGTTCGGCGCGCCTTCCCAGATACCGGCGGTGTCGCCTTCGCCCACGCCCTCGAAGAAGGCCTTCATGTGCGCCATTCGGTCCTTGTTCCCCATGGCCGCGTTGACGACCTGCTGGAGGCTGCCCGCGCCCATCGGGCCCATCAGCGGACGGGCGGAGATGAGATTGGTGAAATAGAGGCTCGGAATGCCGAGCTCCTTGCCTTTCTGCACCACCGGCGTCGTGCCGATGGCGAGGTCGGGGCGGATCGCCTCCATCGCGGCGCAGTCGTCCTCGAGGCTGGCGCGGAACTTCACCTTCACGCCGCGGGCTTCCAGCCATTCGACATCCGGCGCGGACCACTTCGTCTTCGGGCAGGCCGAGCCCACATAGGGCACCTCGGCGCCGCTCTCGATCAGGAGGCGCGCGACCAGGAGCTCCGATCCCTCGTAGCCCGAGAGCGTGATGGTGCCCTTGATCGGCGTCGCGGACAGCGCACCCTTAATGGCAGGAAGGAAGGCGTTCTGCGCCGCGGCGACCCGCTCGGCGGGGACGCCGTAGGCCTCGCCGATGGCGGCCAGCCACGCGGCGGTTCCGTCGTGGCCGACGGGCGCCGAACCCACCACCTTGCGCCCCGCGGCTTCGAACTCGCGGATCGCGGCGGTGTAGAAGGGGTGGATCGCGGCCACCACCTCGCTGTCCAGCGCGGAATATAGCTCGCGCCACTCACGGCAGGGAACGACCGGACCTGCCGCCAGACCGAGTGGCGCGAGCATCCCTCCGATTCCAAGAGGATCCGCAGGGAACATTTCGCCCAACAGCGTGACTGTCGGACGGTCTGATTTACCCGAGACAGGGGCCTGAACGGGACCGGCCTCCACCTCCTGTCGGGCATAGTTGAGCATCGCCCCGGCGAGGACATCCTTGGCCTCGGCATGGGTCGGCACCCCGAAGCCCGGAACGTCGATGCCGACGATCCGGACCCCATTGATCTCATCCGGCAGGAGCCGGAGAGGTACACCCGAGGCCGTGGGAACGCAGAGATTGGTGACCACGATCGCGTCGTAGCGCTCGGGGTCGGCCATCTCGTGCACGGCCTCGCGGATGTCTTCGAAGAGTTTCCCCGTCACCAGGGTCTCGGAATTGAACGGCACGTAGCCGACCGAGCGGCGGGCGCCATAGAAGTGGCTCACGAAGGTCAGGCCGTAGACGCAGCAGGCCGACCCCGAGAGGACGGTGGCGACCCGACGCATCCGGAGGCCCACGCGCAGCGACCCGAAAGCCGGGCACATCGACTGCGGCTTGTCGTGGGGGCCCTGCGGATAGTCTTTCGCGTAACGGTCGAGGATCTCGGACTTGCCGGCGGCGCGCGCCGCCTTCTCCATCTCGGCCGCGCCGGCGTGGCAGCCCATGCCGTCCCCGCCCGAAGGACCGGGCACGGCGGCGGCATCGGCCTCGGTCCGGGCTTCGCCCTGGATGACCTCGGCCTCGGCTGCTGCGTCGTATCTGATCTCTTCGGTCATGGTCTCAGGCCTCGTCGTAGATCACTTCGAGGGATTTCCTGGGCTTGGCGTTCTTGCCCCGCATGTCGGCGTCGGTGGCGGGCTCGAGCACGAAGCCCTCGCCGGTGTCCTTCCCGTCGAACAGCGCGAGCAGACCGTCCTGCGTCAGCGGATCGGGGTGCGTCGGGGGGGCGCCGGCCACGTTCTCGGCCAGCTCCGCGAAGAGCGCGCCCCACTGGGTGCGGTTGGTGCCGACGATCTCGTAGGAGGCGGACTTGCGCCGCAGGTCGTCGTCCGCCGGGATCGAGGCGAGGACGGGGATGTTCACCGCGTTGGCGAAGGCCTGCGCCTGGCCGGTGCCGTCATCCTTGTTGATGACCATGCCCGCGACGCCCACGTTGCCGCCGAGCTTGCGGAAATACTGCACCGCGGAGCAGACGTTGTTGGCGACGTAGAGCGACTGCAGGTCGTTCGAGCCGACGACGATCACCTTCTGCGCCATGTCACGGGCGATCGGCAGGCCGAAGCCGCCGCAGACCACGTCGCCCAGGAAGTCGAGGAGCACGTAGTCGAAGTCCCAGTCGTGGAAGCCCAGCTTCTCCAGCAGCTCGAAGCCGTGGATGATGCCGCGCCCGCCGCAGCCGCGCCCGACCTCGGGGCCGCCGAGCTCCATCGCGAAGACGCCGCCGCGCTTGAAGCAGACATCGCCGATCTTCACCTCCTCGCCCGCGAGTTTCTTCTGCGTCGAGGTCTCGATGATCGTGGGGCACGCCTTGCCGCCGAAGAGGAGGCTGGTCGTGTCCGATTTCGGATCGCAGCCGATCAGAAGCACGCGCTTGCCCTGCTCGGCCATCATGTGGCTGAGATTGGCGAGCGTGAAGCTCTTGCCGATGCCGCCCTTGCCGTAGATCGCGATGATCTGCGTCTTCTTGGTGGGCTCGGAATGCGGCACCTCGAGCGTGGGCTCGGACGCCTCTTCCCGGAGCTTGGCGTCGTAGTCGCGCAGGTTCGGTACGTCGAGGCTCATGCGGCGTTCTCCCAGTCCAGTATCATCTTCAGGCAGGCCGGATCCTCGAACGCCGTCTGGTAGGCGTTCGCGGCGTCGGTCGCCGGAACCCGGTGCGAGATCAGGTCGTCGAGGCCGAGGGCCCCGTGGTCGATGAGGTCGCGCGTGGCCACCAGGTCGTCGCGGGTCCATTCGGCCGCGATGCGGAAGCGCGCCTCGCGCATGAAGGCGGGCGGGAAGGCGAAGGACAGCGGCTCGGGGTAGAAGCCCGCGAGCACGACCTCGCCGCCCTTGGCGAGCCGGCCGATCAGCGTGTCCAGAAGGCCTGACACACCCGAAGCGTCGTAGATCGAGCGGTAGTCGCGGCGCGGATCGTCGTCCGGATGCACGACATCGTAGCCGCGCGCGCCCGCCATGCGGTCGGGGTTGATCTCCCACACCGTCGGCGCGGCACCGCCGGCGGCCAGCGTCAGCCGCGCGAGGAGCCGCCCGAAGACGCCGTGGCCGACGATGAGGTCGGGAAGCGTCGTGTTGAGCCCGGCGATGGCGTGCCGCCCCGTGGCGGCCAGCGCCAGGAGCGCGCCCTCGGCCCCCATGGCGCGGTCGATCTTCACCACGCGCTCGGCCGGCGTCACCAGCCGGTTGGTCGCGCCGCCGAAGAGGCCGCGGATCTCGCCGTAGCAGTTGGCGCCGGGAACGAAGACAATGTCGCCGGGGCGGAAGGACGTGCCCGGCCCCGCCTCGACCACCTCGCCGGCGGCTTCGTAGCCGGGGACGAGCGGATAGCCCATGCCCGGGAAGGGCGGCATCTGGCCGGACCAGAAGAGCTTTTCCGTGCCCGTCGAGATGCCCGAATGACGGATCTCGACCACCAGGTCGCCCGGTCCCGGTTCCGGCAGCGCGATCTGGCCGAGGCCGACCTTCCTGGGCGCTTCGAGAATGACGGAAGTGGCGTGCACTGGCTCGGTCCTATCGGTCGTCGCGGGCTTCGAACGGAGAATCCGGGTTTCCCGGTTTCCTGAGTGTCAGTTTAACCTGACACATTGGGATGTCAATGTGATTAGACATATCTTCCCACAATCCTCACGACTTCCGTGCCGTGACGAGGCCGGTGATGAAGGGACGTGCGGTCCTGACGGCCCGCGCGTCGGAAAATCCGGCCTCTCCAAGGAGCTGGCGGATCTCCTCGGCGCTGCGCACGCGGCCGGTCCGCATCGCCATGCAGTAGACGGCGAAGTAGGCGTCGCCCGCCCGCGAGGGTGTCTCGCCGCCCGACATCGGCTCGGCCACGAAGAGGCGACCACCCTCGGGAAGCGCGGCATGCGCCTTGGCGAGGAGCATCCGCACCGTCTCGTCCGAGTGGTCGTAGAGCACGCGCACGAGGCTGATCGCGTCCGCCCCCGAGGGCAGCGCGTCGGTGCGGAAACTGCCGCCGGTGATCGTCGCGCGCCCCGTCAGTCCGTTCGCGGCGAAGCGCGTCGCCGCCCCCTCGGCCACCACGGGCAGGTCGAAGAGATGGAGGCGCAGCTCCGGGTGGGCGAGGCCGACGGCGGTCAGGAAGGCGCCGGTCCCGCCGCCCACGTCGAGAAGCGTCGCGACCCCGCGCAGATCGAGCGCGCGCAGCGCCTCCTCGGCCACGAGGGTCTGGCTCTGGGCCATGAGGTCGGAATAGACGCGGGCCGTTTCGGGATCGAGCGCGGCACCCGCGCCGAAGACGTAGGGCCAGAATCCGGCGAGCTCCGTGCCGCTTCCGTCCGCGAAGAAGTCCGGCGCGTCCGCCAGATCGCGATAGAGCACGTCGTGATGCGCGATCATCTGCGCGAGGCCGGGAATGCCCGGCAGCGCCGCGCCCAGCCGGTCGAGCGCGTAGCGCCCGTCGCGCCGCCGTTTCAGGAGGCGCAGCGACGCCGCCGCCTGGCACAGCACGCGCATCCGCTGCGGCGCGATGCCGACCTCGAGGGCGAGCTCCTCCGCCCGCTTGGGGCGCACGGCGAGCCGTCCGGCGAGATCGAAGGCGACGAAGGCGCGCAGGACCTGCGTGTGGACGAACCCCGCCACCAGATCGAACAGGGCCTCGCCGTCGCGCCGGGCCATGCCGGCGGCGAAGGGCGTGCGCGCCGCGAGCTTCTGGAACGCGCGGGAGCCGACGAGGGCCGTGCGCCAGGCATAGAAGCGGTCGGACAGGCTGGCCCTCGGTCCGCGCGGATGCTCGCTCACGGCCATCGCGTCACGCGGTCTGTTGGGCGGGCACCACGGGCGTCAGGCGCTCGGCCGTCTTTCGCACCATCTCGCAGAGCGCGGCCTCGCCGGGGCAGGAGGGGATCGAGGCGATGGCGCCCGACAGGATGTCCTCGAGCCTGCGGATCGCGCCGCGGACGCCCAGTTCGGCCACCGCGTTCGGGCGTCCGTTGATCGCGTCCTGCTGCGCGGGCTTGCCCAGCGCCGCCTCGTCGTAGAGCGCGTCGCGCAGGTCGTCGGCGACCTGGAAGGCCTCGCCGATGCGGGCGCCAAGCTCGGTCCAGGCGTCCGGCTCCTCGCCCGCGGCGGCGGCGCCCATGCGCGTCGCGGCGGTGAACAGCGCGCCGGTCTTGGCGCGGTGATAGGCGGAGAGGTCGATCTTGTCCTCGCTCTCCCAGCCCTGCCCGGCGCAGATGCCGCCCGGCATGCCGGTCGATTCCCCGAGGATGCGAATCAGCGTGATCGCGCGGTTCGCGTCGTGGACGGCGGCGCGGGCCAGAACCTCGAAGGCGGCCACGATCAGCGTGTCCCCGGTAAGGAGCGCCAGCGGCTCGCCATAGGCGCGATGGACCGCGGGTTTGCCGCGGCGCGTATCGGCATTGTCGAAGCACGGCATGTCGTCATGGACGAGGCTCGCGCAGTGGATGAGTTCGATCGCCGTCGCCGCGGCATCCGAGAGCATCGGGCGGTCGTCGCCGCAGGCCATCGCCACGGAGAGGCAGATCGTCGGGCGGATTCGCGCGCCGCCGGGGGTGACGGCGTAGTTCAGCGCGGAGGCGAGGCGCGGCGGGGCAGAACCGCCCTGAGCCGCCGCGATGGCCGAGGAGACCGCGGCATCGATCCTGGTTTTCAGTGGCATGGGTCCCCCGGTCGCAAAGGAAGTCGTATGGAATCTGTCCGGCTGCGTGATCCGCCGTGTAAATTAGACTGGACATGTCCGGGCAATCTGTCAACTATAACTGACACTCGATCGGACGTTGCCGTGCCAGACCACGCACCCTCCCCCGCGACCCGAGCCGTCGTCATCGGCGCCGGAATAGGCGGAATGACGGCCGCGCTGCGCCTCGCGCACCGGGGCCTTTCGGTCGAGGTCGTGGACATGGCGCAGGGGCCGGGCGGCAAGATGCGCACGCGCGCCTCGGTCGCCGGCCCCGTGGACATCGGGCCCACGGTCATGACCATGCGACCCGTCTTCGAGGAGCTCTTCGCCTCGGTCGGCGCGCGGCTTGACGACCATGTGACGCTCGAGGCCGACACGATCCTCGCCCGTCATTTCTGGCGCGACGGGTCGACCCTGGATCTCCACGCCGACCCGGAGGCCAGCGCTACAGCCGTCCGGGCCTTCGCCGGGCCCAAGGCCGAGCGGGAGTTCCGCGCCTTCGCCGAGAGCGCGCGGCGACTCTACGAGGCCTTCGACCGCCCCGTGATGCGGGAGGCGGAGCCGAACCTCGCGGGACTGACCGCCGAAGTGATGGCTCGACCGTCCCTCATTCCTTCGATGGCGCCGGGCCTGACGCTGGCGCAGGGGCTCAGGATGCGCTTCTCCGACCCGCGCCTGCGGCAGCTCTTCGGGCGCTACGCAACCTATGTCGGCGGCTCGCCCTACCGCTCGCCTGCGATCCTGTCGCTGATCTGGCATTCCGAGGCCTCCGGCGTCTGGCGTGTCGCGGGCGGAATGCACCGGCTGGCGCAGGCGCTCCACAGCCTCGCGCAGGCGAAGGGCGCGCGTTTCCGCTTCGGCGCGGAGGCGCGGCGGATCGAGACGCAGGACGGGCGCTGCACCGCCGTTCACCTCGCCGACGGCACCCGTCTTCCGGCCGATGTCGTGGTGTTCAACGGCGACCCCAAGGCGCTCCACGACGGCCATCTCGGGCCTGCGGCGCGCGCCGTGGTCCCCGGTCGCGCCGTCACGCCGCGCAGCCTGTCCGCCTTCGTCTGGGGCTTCGCCGCCGAGCCGCGGGGCGTCGATCTCGCACATCACAACGTGTTCTTCTGCGAGGATCCGCGCGTCGAGTTCGGGGACATCGCGGCGGGGCGGATGCCGCGCGACGCCACGCTCTACGTCTGCGCGCAGGACCGGGGCGGCGCCGCGCCGGTCGGCCCCGAGCGTTTTGAGATCATCATGAACGGCCCGCCCGGCCACAAGGCGACCGACGAGGAACGACGAACATGCCGGACACGCACCTTCGAGACCTTGGCGGGGATGGGCCTGAGCTTTTCTCCGGTGCCGGACCTGACGCATCTCGCGACGCCCGCGGACTTCGCGCGGGACTTTCCCGCGTCGGACGGTTCCCTCTACGGGCGGAGCCCGCACGGGATGATGGCGACCTTCCACAGGCCGAAGGCGCGGACGGCCTTGCCGGGGCTCTACCTCTGCGGCGGGGGGACGCATCCGGGGGCGGGGATTCCCATGGCCTGCCTCTCCGGCCGGCACGCGGCCGAGGCGATCTGGAGCGACCTTGCTTCGACATCGACGTCCCGCCGGACGGCTACGCCTGGTGGTATGTCGACGGCATCTCGGACGATGGCGAACGCGCCATCTCGATCATCGGCTTCATAGGCTCGGTCTTCTCGCCCTGGTACCGCTGGAGCGGGCGGCGCAACCCGGCGAACCACTGCTGCCTCAACGTCGTGACCTACGGGCGCGGCGGGCGCTGGACGATGACGGACCGGGGCGCGGACGCGCTCGGCCTCTCGCGCGACCGGATCGATATCGGACCCTCCGCGATGGTCTGGGACGGCGACCGGCTTGTCATCGAGATCGACGAGATGTCGACGCCCCACGCCCAGCGCCTGCATGGGACGGTCACGGTGATCCCCTCGGCGCTGACGCAGGTGGAGCTGCCGCTGACGGAGGATGGCGCGCATGTCTGGCGACCCTTCGCGCCCAAGGCGGACATAAGGGTCGAGCTGAACCGCCCCGGCTGGACATGGGGAGGCCACGGCTATTTCGACGCGAATTTCGGGGTTCGCGCGCTGGAGGCCGATTTCGACTACTGGACCTGGGGCCGCTTTCCGCTGCGGGACGGCGCGGCCTGCTTCTATGACGCGACGCGACGGGACGGGACGGAACTGTCGGTTGCGGTGGGCTTCGCCGAGGACGGCAGCGTCCGGCCGATCGACCCGCCGCCGAAGGCCCGCCTCGCGCGGCCCGGCTGGATGGTCCGGCGCGAGACGCGGGCCGATGCGGGCTACAGGCCCCGGCAGGTCAAGGCGATGCTGGACGCGCCGTTCTACAACCGCTCGGCCGTGCGGACGCGGATCGGCGGGGAAGAGACGGTGGGCGTCCACGAGGCGCTCGACCTCAACCGGTTCCGGGGGCCATGGCTGATGCCGATGCTCGCCGTCCGGGTGCCGCGGCGGCGGGGCTGGCCGGGGTGGCTCTAGGCTAGTCCGCCGCGGCCAGGAGGATCGGCTGCCCGTGCGGCGTCGCGCGCGCGGCGTCCTGCCAGCGTTCGGTCATGGCGAGAACCTCCGAGGCGGCGGCGATCCCCTTCGCCTCGAGGAGCGCGACCAGCGCCTCCGACCAGACCTCCCAGTAATGCGACGCCGGCGCGCCCTGCACGCGGGGGCCGAAGACCTCCGCCCATTCCGACCAGGTGAACCGGCCCGCCTCGTTCAGCGCGACCGTCAGCGCGAAGAGCTGCGCCTGCCAGGGTTCCTCGAACGGGGCGTCAGGCGTGGTCAAGATAGGGCTCCCATGCATCGATGCTGACCGAGAGGGTCGGGTCGGCGTCCTCACCAAAAAGCTCCACCGCGTCGAAGCGGACGGTATAAAGCGGGCAGGGACGCTCGCCCTCGAAATGCGCGTTGGTGTCGGGATAGACGTGGCAGCCGTGGAGCGCGGTGATCGTGCCCACGTGCCCGCGCGCGTAGCCGGGCAGGCGCGTATGCCCCTTCGGCTGGTGGTTGCGGGTGCGGACGCGGTCGCCGACGCGGAACGCCGGCTCGGGCCCCGCGCGCTCGGTCGGGCCGCCCCTGGCCAGGACCGCCGGGACAGCCTCGGGCGAAAGTCGCCTGTCGGCGCGGTGGCCCGGTGTCCGGACCTCGCCCGTCGCCAGCTCGTCGCCCGAGGCCTCGCCCGCCCGCTCCAGCAGGATCTCCAGCGCGCGGAGCCAGATCTCGTAGTAGCTGGCATTGTAGTAGATCGCGGGCGGCAGGCTCTCGCGGACGTGGCGGGAGGCGTCGATGTTCCAGTATCCGAGCGCGGCCGAGGCCAGCGTCACGCCGAGGACGCGCTTTTCCCAATCGGCGTGGAAGCGGATGCTCTCGTCCTCCGGGATCACGCGCCCGAAGCCGTGACGGCCGCCGACATCCTGCGCGCCGTTCATGCCGGCGCTTTCAGGACGTCGCAGCCGATCATGCTGTCCCGCGTGACAAGGCCCGCGAGCGTCTCCGCATCTAGCCCCTCGGTGCCGGCCGGACGTTCGGGGATCACGAGATAGCGGATCTCGGCCGTCGAATCCCAGACGTGGATGCGCCGCTCCTCCGGCAGGGCCACGCCGAACTCCGCCAGGACGGCGCGCGGCTCGCGCACGGCGCGGGCGCGGTAGTCGGGCGACTTGTACCAGGCGGGCGGCAGGCCGAGCACGGGCCACGGGTAGCAGGAACACAGCGTGCAGACGACGAGGTTGTGCTCCTCTGGCGAGTTGAACACGGCGACCATGTGCTCCCCCTGCCGCCCGACGAAGCCCATGTCGGCGATCGCGGCGGTGGCATCCGCCTTCAGCCAGTCGGCGAAACCGGGGTCGGTCCAGGCCCGCGCCACGACCTGCGCGCCGTTCCGGGGGCCGACGCGATGCTCGTAGGTGTCGATGATGGCGTCGACGGCCGCCGGGTCGATCAGGCCCTTGCCGACGAGGATCGTCTCGAGCGCGCGCACCCGTGCCGTCATCGGGTCGAATTCGTTGTCGTGGTCGTGGTCGTGGTGGTCGTGCATGGTGCCCATCCGCTTTCCGCCAGTATCGGCCCGATGCCGCGACTTTCCAAGCATCGTCCTGCCAAACTTGCGGGACGGGCCGCAGCCATCCATATAGGCCCGAACGACGGAGGCCCCATGGCAGAGAGCGATTTCCCCGGCTGGCACGGCACCACGATCATCGGGGTGCGAAAGGGCAACGAGGTCGTCGTCGCGGGCGACGGGCAGGTGAGCCTGGGCCAGACGGTCATCAAGGGCAGCGCGCGCAAGGTGCGCCGCCTCTCGCCCGGCGGGCATGACGTGGTGGCGGGCTTCGCGGGCTCCACCGCCGACGCCTTCACGCTGCTCGAGCGGCTCGAGGCCAAGCTCGAGGCCACGCCCGGCCAGCTTCAGCGCGGCTGCGTGGAACTGGCCAAGGACTGGCGCACCGACAAGTATCTCCAGAAGCTCGAGGCCATGCTGATCGTGACCGACGGGCGGGAGCTCTACGTCATCACCGGCGCGGGCGACGTGCTGGAACCCGAGCACGGGATCGCCGCCATCGGCTCGGGGGGCATGTACGCGCTCGCCGCCGCGCGGGCGCTGATCGACACGGATACGGACGCCGAGACGATCGCGCGCAAGGCCATGAGCATCGCGGCCGACATCTGCGTCTACACCAACGGGAACCTCACGGTGGAGCGGATCGGCGGATGACCGGCCTCAGCCGCGACGACATCCGCGCGGGCGTCACCTCGGGCGTGCTGACGGAGGCTCAGGCGGCCGCGCTGATCGTGCTGTCCGAACGGCGCGCGGGCGTGCGCAAGCATGTCGACGGCCTCGACGAGCCCTTCGAGCTCTTCAAGGGGTTCAACGAGATCTTCATCGTGGTGGGTCTGACCATCCTGTATCTCGGCTTCGCCGGGGTCACGGGGATGACGGTGCTCGGCACGACGCAGGGCTACATCCTCGGAATGGCCTACGCGATCTTCGGGATGGGCGCGGTCGCGCTGCTCGCGAGCTACTTCACGCTGAAGCGGCGGATGGTGGCACCCTCCATCGCGCTGGCCATCATGTTCGGCCTGCTTTCGGCGCAGTTCGGCTTCGCCTTTTCGGCGATGCTGGATCTCGGCACGCCCGCCACGCTGACGACGGCGGCGGCGATTTCGTCGCTGTTCCTGTCGGGCTACTACGTCGCGTTCCGCGTGCCCTTCACGGTGGCGCTGATCGCGCTCTCGGTCTTCGCCACGGCCTTCGGGATCGCCACGCTCGGCGGTTCGTTCCCGGAGACGCCGCGCGACGTGTTCCTGCTCAGTGCGGACGGGCCCTTCGCGCTCCTGACGATCGTGCTGGGCCTCGTGGGCCTGGTCATCGCGATGCGCTTCGACATGTCGGACCCGCACCGGGTGACGCGGCGGGCGGCGGCGGGCTTCTGGCTCCACGTGATCGCGGCGCCGGCCATCGTGAACACGGTCGCGCTGACGCTGTTCGACGCGGGAACCGTCGCCGCGCAACTCGTCCTCGCGGCCTTCATCGCGCTCATGGCGGTCTTCGCCGTGGTGATCGACCGCCGCTCCTTCCTCGTGGCGGGCGTGGGCTATGTCGTCGCGCTCGCCATCACGGTGGTCGAGGGCCAGGCCTTCTTCGTGATCCTGATGCTCGGCGCGGGCCTCGTCCTGCTCGGCGCGCAATG
>NZ_JBQLZP010000033.1:0-4911 GCF_052168335.1 Roseicyclus sp.
GGACTCGCGCCGCTCTCGGCGGAGGCGAGCCTGACGGGCCTCGCCCGCCTGCGCGCCGCCAACCGGACCGATGGCGGCTGCACCGCCGTCCTGATCGCACCGGACGTGGCGCTGACGGCAGGGCACTGCGCCAGGGGCGCCGTCGCGGGGCCCTCGGCGATGCAGCTCCAGTTCCGCCCCGACCGGACGCCGCCCGCCTTTCGCGTGACGGTGCGCGCCGTGGCCTTCCACGAGGCCCACGAGCCCGGCCCGCCCACCACCGCCAACGTGCGCGGCGACCTCGCGCTCCTGCGTCTCGCCATGCCGGTGCCGCCCGAGATCGCGACGCCCCTGCCCCTCGCGGACGGCTCCGAGCCCGAGTTCGTCGCGATCTACGGCTTTGCCCGGCAGGAGGACGAGCTGCTGCGCGGCCACCCGACATGCGCGGTGGGTGCGATCGGGCCGGGGCTGCTCGGCAGCGACTGCCGCGTGGTCTCGGGCTTCTCGGGCGGGGCGGTCCTGTCGGGCGGTCCGGGCGACTGGCGGCTCGAGGGAATCGCGGTCGCCAGCGCCAACGGAGACCCCTTGCGCGCCGTCATCGCCGACCTGACGCCCTGGCCCCCCTTCGCCGGTCCCTACGCGCTCGCGGCGCCGCCCTGAGGCGAAAGGCCTTCGACTTCGCCTCGCTCGGGACGCGCCCGCGCCCCGCTGACCCTTTTCCCGCGTCCCGCCCTCTGGCATACCCGCGCGCGACGACTTGCCAGACGAGGCCGCCCATGCACGACATCCGCGCCATCCGCGAGACCCCCGACGCCTTCGACGCCGCGCTTGCCCGGCGGGGCCTTCCCGCGCAGTCGCCCGCGATCCTGTCGCTCGACGAGGAACGGCGGGCCTGCATCGGGCGGGCGGAGGCGGCGCTGGCCGAACGGAACGCGGCCTCGAAGGACGTCGGCGCGGCCAAGGCGCGCGGCGACGAGGCGGAGTTCGAGCGCCTTCGCGCCCTCGTGGCCGAGAAGAAGGACGAGATCGCCCGCCTCGAGGAGGAGGCGAAGGCGAAGGACGAGGCGCTGCGCGAGCTGCTTGCAGGCATCCCCAACCTGCCCCATGACGACGTGCCCGACGGCGCGGACGAGGCGGGCAACGTCGAGGTCCGCCGCTGGGGCACACCGCGCGAATTCGGCTTCAAGCCGAAGGAACACTTCGAGATCGCGGGTGTTGCTCCGGGGATGGATTTCGGTACCGCCGCCAAGCTCTCCGGGTCCCGCTTCGTCCTGATGCAGGGCGCGGTGGCGCGCCTGCACCGGGCGCTCTCGCAGTTCATGCTCGACGTTCACACGACCGAGAACGGCCTGACCGAGGTGAACGGGCCGGTGCTGGTGCGCGCCGAGACGATGTACGGCACGGGCCAGCTGCCGAAATTCGGCGAGGACAGCTACGAGACGACGAACGGCTGGTGGCTGATCCCGACCTCCGAAGTGTCGCTGACCAACATCGTCGCGGGCGAGATGCTGGAGGAGGCGGATCTGCCCCGCCGCTACACCGCCCATTCGCTCTGCTTCCGCTCCGAGGCGGGCAGCGCGGGCCGGGACACGGCAGGCATGCTCCGCCAGCACCAGTTCGAGAAGGTGGAGATGGTGTCGATCACGCATCCCGACGCCTCCGACGACGAACAGCAGCGGATGCTGCGCTGCGCGGAGGACATCCTCGAGCGGCTGGGCCTGCCCTATCGCACGGTCGTCCTCTGCACGGGCGACATGGGCTTCGGCGCGCGGCGGACCTTCGACATCGAGGTCTGGCTGCCGGGGCAGGACACCTATCGCGAGATCTCCTCGGTCTCGACCTGCGGCGACTTCCAGGCGCGGCGGATGAACGCGCGCTTCCGCCCCGAGGGCGGCGGCAAGCCGGAATTCGTGCACACGTTGAACGGATCGGGCCTCGCCGTGGGCCGGACACTGATCGCCGTGCTGGAGAACGGGCAGCAGGAGGATGGATCGGTCCTCCTGCCGCAGGTGCTCCATCCCTACATGGCGGGACGGACCCGCATCACGCCGGAGGGTGAGCTTGCCTGACGATCCGAGCCTCGAACGCCCCGACGACCCGAAGGACACCGCAAAGCTGAAGGCGGTGCTGGTGCTGGTCGCGACCATCGCCTTCGTGATCTCGCCGTTCCTGGCGCCCTCCTTCTCCGGCTTCGACCCCGGGCAGCTGCCGGTGCCGGTGGACGATCCGCCGATCCAGCCGGCGGGCTGGGCCTTCTCGATCTGGGGCGTGATCTATGTCTGGCTCCTCGCCTCGGCGGGCTTCGGCCTTCTGCGGCGGGACACGGACGTGCGCTGGGACCGGACGCGCTGGCCGCTGCTTCTCAGCGTCGGCGTCGGGGCCTCGTGGCTGGGCGTGGCGGCGACGGCGCCGGTGATGGCGACGATCCTCATCTGGGTGATGCTGGGCGGCGCGCTCCTCGCGCTCCGGGCGGCGCCGGTGGCGGACCGGGCGTGGCTGTCGCTTCCGCTCGGCCTCTATGCCGGGTGGCTGACGGCGGCGTCCTGCGTGGCGCTCGCCAACGTGGCGGCGGGCTACGGGCTCGGCGACGTCGTGGTGCTGAGCTGGACCGGCCTCGCGCTCGCCCTCGTCATCGCCATCGGCGTCACCCTGAAGGAGCGGGTTCCGACCTATCCGCTGGCCGTCGGCTGGGCGCTCGCCGGTGTGGTCGCGGCGAACTTCGCGGCGGCACCCGCCTTCGCGGGGGCAGCGCTCGGCGGCGTGCTCGGGATGGCGTGGCTGACGTTCCGGAGCCTGCCCGCGCGCGCCTGACCGGAAGGCTGAAGCGGAAGGCCGAACCGGACGGCAACGCCTCCGCCGCGCCGCCGCCCGCCCGCCTTGCCGCCACGCCGCCCGGAGGCTACACGCGACAGGACGGGCAAGCGACCGCGACAGGGGCCTCCATGCGCATCCTCATCACCAACGACGACGGCATCAACGCGCCGGGCCTCCAGGTCCTGCACGCCATCGCCGAGGAGGTGGCGGGGCCGGAGGGAGAGGTCTGGACCGTGGCCCCCGCCTTCGAGCAGTCGGGCGTCGGGCACTGCATCTCCTATGTCCACCCGACGATGATCGCGGAGCTCGGGCCCCGGCGCTACGCCGCCGAGGGTTCGCCCGCCGATTGCGTGATGGCGGCGCTGCACGACGTGATGAAGGACAGCCCGCCCGACCTCGTCCTCTCCGGCGTCAACCGGGGCAACAACGCGGCCGAGAACGTGCTCTATTCCGGCACCATCGGGGGCGCGATGGAGGCGGCGCTCCAGGGCCTGCCCGCCATCGCCCTCAGCCAGTATTTCGGACCGGGCAACGCCGGCCTCGAAGATCCCTTCGAGGCGGCGGCGCGGCATGGCGCGGAGCTCGTGCGGCGGCTCTGGCAGCAGGGGCACTGGGACCGGGCGGATTACCGGGTGTTCTACAACGTGAACTTTCCTCCGGTGGCGGCCCCGGACGTGCGAGGGCTGCGGGTGACGGCGCAGGGCTTCCGCCGCGGGACCGGCTTCGGGATGCAGCCGCACATCGCGCCCAACGGGAGGCGCTTCCTCTGGATCACGGGCGGGCCGCAGAACATCCCGACCGAGCCCGGCACGGATGCCCATGCCAATCTCGAGGGCCACATCTCGGTCACGCCGATGCGGGCCGACCTGACCGCGCACGAGGCGCTGGAGGGCCTGAGGGCCGCGCTCGAATGATGGATGACGCCGAGATCAAGATGCAGTTCCTGTTCCAGTTGCGCCAGAAGGGCGTGACGGACGCGCGGGTCCTGACGGCGATGGAGCGGGTCGACCGCGGCGCCTTCGTGCGGGGCCACTTCGCCGACCGCGCCTACGAGGACATGCCGCTGCCGATCTCCTGCGGGCAGACGATCAGCCAGCCTTCGGTCGTGGGGCTGATGACGCAGGCGCTCGACGTGCAGCCTCGGGACACGGTGCTCGAGATCGGGACGGGCTCGGGCTACCAGGCGGCCGTGCTGAGTCAGCTCGCGCGGCGGGTCTACACGATCGACCGCCACCGCGGCCTGACGCGCGCGGCGGAGGTGCTGTTCACGAGGCTCGGCCTGACGAACATCGTCGTCCTCACCGGCGACGGCAGCTTCGGCCTTCCCGAGCAGGGGCCCTTCGACCGCATCCTCGTGACCGCGGCCGCCGAGGACCCGCCGGGCCCCCTGCTCCGCCAGCTCAAGGTGGGCGGCGTCATGGTGGTGCCGGTCGGGCAGTCGGACGCCGTGCAGATGTTGATCCGCGTGACGCGGAGCGAAACCGGGTTCGACTACCAGGAACTCCTGCCCGTCCGCTTCGTGCCGCTGGTCGAGGGCGTGGCCGAGGACTGAGCGGGGCGGCGCCTCGCGCGGGGGCCGGGGCTGGAAAGGCGGCTCCGCTTCGGTGTAAGACGGACGGGAGGAGGCCGCCTCGCGCCCCCGGCAGGGGCGCCGCGGCCCGATGGCAGCAGACGACCAGAGAACAAGACGAGCATCAAGGACAGGACCCGCGCCATGCCCCGCCGCTTCCATCCGACCGCCCTCGGCCTTTCCGCCGCCCTGCTCACGGGCTGCGTCGGCGCGTTGCCCGACCTCGATTTCGACTTCCGCGGCAACGCGATCTCGGGCGCGCGGGTCGACACGGCGCCGCGCCCCGAGCCCGATGCGCGCGGTCTCATCAGCTACGAGAGCTACCAGGTCGCCGTGGCGCGTCGGGGCGACACGGTCGCCGACGTCGCCGGGCGCATCGGGCTCCCGCCGCAGGAACTGGCGAGCTTCAACGGCCGCGCGGCGGACGACCCGCTGCGCGAGGGCGAGGTGCTGGCCCTGCCGCGCCGCGTCGGCGGCGGCGGCGGGGCGGGGAGCGGCGTCGCCTCGATCGCGCGGGGCGCGGTCGACGAGCGGGGCGCGGGCCGCCC
>NZ_JBQLZP010000034.1:0-10560 GCF_052168335.1 Roseicyclus sp.
CTTGTCGCCCGCGAGGTAGGGCAGGCCGACCATCGAGATCTTGAGGTCGGCGAGCGCGCGCGCCGTCGCGGGGTCGAGGTCGGCCACCGCGCGCATCGGCACCTCGACGTTCTCGCGCACCGTCAGCGAGGAGAAGAGCGCGCCGTCCTGGAACATGACGCCCCAGCGCTCCTCGAGCGCGGCACGCTCGTCGCCCGTGGCCTCGAAGACATCCGTTCCGAAGACGCGCACGCCGCCCGCCGCCGGCCTCTGGAGCCCCGCGATGGTCCGCAGGAGCACCGACTTGCCGGTGCCCGAGCCGCCCACGACGCCGAGGATCTCGCCCCGGCGGACGTCGAGGTCGAGGTTCTCGTGAACCACGTGGCTGCCGAACTGGTTGCGCAGGCCCCGCACCTCGATCACCGCCTCCGCCATGCTCAGACCCCGATCTCGGCGAAGAAGACGGAGAACAGCGCATCGGCCACGATCACCGCGAAGATCGCGGTGACGACCGATCTTGAGGTCTGCTGGCCGAGCGATTCCGCGTTGCCCTGCACCTGCATCCCCGCCCGGCAGCCGACGACCCCGATGATGAGCGCGAAGGCCGGCGCCTTGACGAGGCCGACCATGAGGTGGCTCACGTCCGTCCCCTCGATCAGGCGGGTGCGGAACATCGCGGGCGAAACGCCGAGCTCGATCCAGGACATGAGCGCGCCGCCGACGATGCCCGTGACGTTGGCGATGAGCCCGAGGATCGGCAGCATCAGCAGAAGCGCCAGGATGCGCGGCACGAAGAGCACCGTCGCGGGATCGAGGCCGAGCGTGCGCATGGCGTCGATCTCCTCGCGCATCTTCATCGAGCCGATGGCCGCCGTGAAGGCCGAGGCCGTGCGCCCCGCCACGATGATCGCGGTCAGCAGGATGCCGAGCTCGCGCAGGATCGACACCGCGATCAGGTCCACCACGAAGACCTCCGCCCCGAACTGGCGGAGCTGCACCGCGCCCTGGAAGGCGAGGACGACGCCGATGAGGAAGGCCATCAGCGCCACGATGGGCACGGCCTTCCAGCCGACCTCCTCGCAATGGTGGACCAGCGCCGTCAGGCGGAACTCGCGCGGGTTCGCGATGCTCCGCCCGAGCCCCGCCAGGAAAAGCCCGAGATACCCCGCGAGCCCGAGGAGCGTCCGGCCCGCCTCGGCCACCCTGCGGCCGATCTCCTCGACCGTTCCGGCGAGCGACGCGCGGGCCTCGGGCGGCGTCTCGGGCTTCGGCATCGCCTCGGCCACGGTCTTCAGGATCGCCGCCATCTCGGGCGTGGCGCCGGTGAGGTCGACCGTGCCGCCCGCCGCCTCGTGCCCCTGCCGCAAGCGCGTCAGGAGCCACGCGCCCGCCGTGTCGAGCCGGGAGACCCGCGAGAGGTCCACGCGCACGGCACCCTCCGGCGGCAGCGCGTCGAGCCGCGCCGCCACGGCGTCGATGCTGCGGATCGTGAAGGGCCCGGACAGGACCACGCGGGCCGCGTCCGCGCCCGTCTCGATCTCGATCCCTGTGCCGTTTCCGGGCGTCATCCGGTCTCCCCAAGGGCCGGCGGATGGGGCTCCGCCGCACCGCAGAGGTAATCACAACGACACGGCAGGGACGAGGGGCCATCGTGAACCAATCCGTGTCAGCGGGCGTTGTCGCCGCGAAACCCGGAGGTTCGCCATGGCATCCCGCGCCGTCTGGAAGGGGCAGTTGCGCCTCTCCCTCGTGTCCATTCCCGTCGAGATCCACGCCGCCACCAAGTCGGGCGCGCGCGTGGGTTTCCGCCAGATCCACGGACCCACGGGCAAGCGCATCCGCTACGAGAAGGTGGTTCCCGGCCACGGCCCGGTGAAGAGCGACGAGATCCTCAAGGGCTACGAGCTCGGCGGCGACGAATACCTCCTGCTCGAGCCCGAGGAGGTGGACGCGATCCGCCTCGAGACGAAGAAGACGCTCGAGCTGGTGCAGTTCGTCGGCCTCTGCGAGATCCCGCCGCTCTACTTCGACCGGCCCTATTACGTGGTGCCGACCGACGATCTGGCCGAGGACGCCTACCGCGTCGTGCGCGACGCGCTGCGGCAGTCCGAGAAGGCGGGTCTCGGGCAGCTCACCATGCGGGGGCGCGAGCATCTCTGCGCGATCCGGCCCTGCGGCGACGGCCTCCTGCTCGAGACGCTGCACTACGCCGACGAGATCCGAGAGGCCGATCCGCTCTTTTCCTCGATCGAGGACGAGACGACCGACGACGAGCTCCTGTCCGTCGCGACGCAGCTCATCGACCGCAAGACCGGCGCGTTCGACGCCGCCGCCTACCAGGACCGCTACGACATGGCGCTGCGCGACCTGATCGAGCGCAAGCGCGCGAACCGCAAGACGCCGCGCGCGCGGGCGGGCGAGGACGAGGCGCCGCGGGGCGAGAACGTCGTCGACCTCATGGCCGCGCTGAAGGAGAGCCTGAAGGAAGGCGGCAAGTCCCGCGGGGGCGGCAAGTCCGCCAAGGGCGCCGCCGCGAAAGGCGGCGGGCGCCGCAAGACGGGCTGAGCGCCGTGTCCCGCCTCGACCGCTACCTCGACAAGCGCGATTTCGACGCGACGCCCGAGCCGCGCGACGCGGGCGCGCCCGCGGGCCTCGCGCTCCGCTATTCCATGCAGCGCCACGACGCGCGGCGGCTCCACTTCGACCTGCGCCTCGAATGGGATGGCGTCCTCCTGAGCTGGGCCGTGACCAGGGGCCCCTCGCTCCGCCCCGACGAGAAACGCCTCGCCGTCCGGACGGAGGATCACCCGCTCTCCTATCTCGGCTTCGAGGGCGTGATCCCCGAGGGCAACTACGGCGCGGGAACGGTCATGCTCTTCGACATCGGGCACTGGACGCCGCTCCAGCCCGTGGCGGAGGGGCTGGAGAAGGGACACCTGCGCTTCCGCCTGCACGGGCGGCGGCTGACGGGGGCCTGGAACCTCGTGCGGATCGCCGGGCGGGGGCGCGCCGACACGGGCCGCGAGAACTGGCTGATGATCAAGGCGGAGGATGCGGCCGCGCGGCGGCGCGACCCCGTGGCGCGCTACCGGCGGAGCGTCTCGACGGGGCGCACCACGCGCGAGATCGCCGCCGGGGTTGAGCCGCGGGAGCCCTTGGCGGAGCAGTCGGGCAAGCGCCCCGCCTTCGCGAAGGTGCAGCTCGCCACGCTGGCCGACGACCTCGAGACGTGCGCGGGCTGGTGGCACGAGCCCAAGTTCGACGGCTACCGCGCGCTGGTGGCGCTTGGCCGGGGCGGACCCCGCATCTTCACCCGCAACGGCCACGACTGGTCCGACCGTTTCGCGAGCCTGCGCCCCGCCTTCGCCGCGCTCGACTGCGACAGCGCGCTGATCGACGGCGAGATCGTGGCGGGCGCGGGCCTGTCGGGGTTCTCGGACCTCCAGAAGGCGATCAGGGCGGGCGGGCCCTTCACCTTCTACGCCTTCGACCTCCTCTCGCTGGACGGAAAGGACGTCACCGGCGAGCCGCTGCATGCGCGGCGCGCGCGGCTCGAGCGGCTCTTCCGCGAGGCGCCGCCGCTCGGGCAGGCCGACCTCTCGCCGGTGATCCGCGATGACGCGGCGGAGGTTCTCGCGCGCATCTGCAAGGCGGGCGGCGAGGGCCTGATCGCCAAGCGCGCGGACGGCCCCTACCGCGCGGGGCGGGGGCGCGACTGGCTCAAGATCAAGTGCGCCCGCCGCGACGAGTTCGTGATCCTCGGCTGGCAGGAGAGCGACCGGCGCGGGCGCGCCTTCGCCTCGCTCCTGCTCGGGGCGCACGGGGAGGACGGCCTCGTCTACGTCGGCAAGGTCGGCACCGGCTTCGACGGCGACAGCATGGAGGAGATGGCCCGCGCCATGGCGCCGCTGGCCCGCAGGACGCCGCCCGCCGAGGTTCCGCCGGCCGAGGCGCGTGGGGCGAAATGGATCACGCCGAAACTGGTCGCCGAGGTGCAATATGCCGAGATGACGGCGGACGGGCGGCTGCGGCACGCGGTGTTCCTCGGCCGCCGCGAGGACAAGCCGGCGCGCAGCGTCCGGCTGGAGGAGGACCGCATGGCAGGCGAGGATCGCGTCGAGATCGCCGGGATCTCGGTCTCGAGCCCGGCGCGCGAGGTCTACCCGCAGGCGGGCCTGACCAAGCGCGAGGTGGCCGAATACTACGCCGCGGTGGCGGACAGGATGCTGCGCGAGGCGGCCGACCGCCCGCTCTCGCTCGTCCGGCTGCCGGAGGGGCTGGCGGGCGAGCGCTTCTTCCAGAAGCACCGGGGCCGCGGCTGGCCCGACGCGGTGAAGAGCGTCGCCATCGAGGAGGCGGAGGGCAAGCGCGCCGACTACATGTACGTCACCGACGCGGCGGGCCTCGTCGGCGCGGTGCAGATGGGCACGCTCGAGTTCCACATCTGGGGCGCGCGGCGCGACCGGCTGGATCGGCCCGACCGCATGGTCTTCGACCTCGACCCCGACGAGGGGCTGCCCTTCGCCGGGGTCGCGCGGGCGGCGGCGGACCTTCGCGACATCCTCGGCGAGCTGGGCCTGCCGTCCTGGCCGCTCGTCACCGGCGGCAAGGGGGTGCATGTCGTCGTGCCGCTCCGGCGGGTCGCGGGCTGGGACACGGTCCGCCTCTTCGCCCGCGTCTTCGCGCAGGGCCTCGAGGCGGCGGAGCCGGAGCGCTTCGTCGCCGGCATGTCCAAGGCGCGGCGGAAGGGGCGCATCTTCGTCGACTGGCTCAGGAACGACCGCGGCGCGACCGCGATCGCGCCCTTCTCGCTCCGCGCGCGGCCCGGCGCGCCCGCCGCCGTTCCGGTCTCGTGGGAGGAGCTCGCAAGGCAGAAATCGGCCTCCGCCTTCGACGCGCGGGCGGCGCTGGAGAGGGGCTGGGACGGCGTGGGCGTGCCGGACCCGGTCGGCCTCGGCGCGGCGCGGATCGCGGCGCTGGAACGCTGGGTGGAGCAGCGAAAGTGAGCGGCCGATATGCGGAGAACCGCTCCCTCGCCGTCCGGAAACCATGTGGTTTTCAGGTCTGAAACAGCGGATTTCCCTGGATTACCGCCATCTTCCTGCCCCTTTTCGAACCTTACCGGAAGTTCTCCACAGGGCTTCCTCCGGTTCCGGTCAAACCGGGTTCTGCGCGCCCGCGTAGAACATCAGCCGGCCATCGGCGTCGTAGATCGGCCGGATCCGCAGCCGGTTGACGAAGACCGAGCCGTCCTTGCGGTAGTTCAGGATGTCGACGGAGAAGCGCGTCTGGGCCTTGAGCCCGAGGCGGATCGCCTCGACCGCGTAGGGGTTGGTGTCGGGGCCCTGGAGGAGCCGGCAGTTCCGCCCCAGCGCCTCCCCGGCGGTATAGCCGGTCTGGCGCTCGAACTCCTCGCTGAGGTAGATCATCGGGTTGTCGGGCAGCGAGGGATCGGAGATCACCACGCTCATGTCCTGCTCGTCCTGCTCGAGCAGGCCGCGCATCTGCCGGGGGTCCGGTATCCCGCCGAAGGCCCGTCCGGTTGCCATGACCTGTCTCCCCCGTGCCTGGTCCACGGCGCGACCCTAGCGGTCCCCGTTCGCGGCCGCACGCGGCTTTTTCGCGCGTCGCTACTCGGCCGCCTGCGCCGCGCCCGCGCCGCGCGGCTCGAAGCGCGGGATAGACAGCGTCGCGAGGCGTTTCCGCTCGAGCCGCCCCCGCGCCACGCTGTCGAGGATCAGCCCGCAGGTGAACAGCAGGAACGCGAGGATCATGAGGGCCATGGTCAGCATCCAGGTCGGCATCCGCTCGACGAGGCCGGTCTCGAAGTAGTCGTTGAGGACCGGAATGCCGAACCAGAACGAGGTGAAGAGCGCGATGAGCGAAAGCGCCGCGAAGAAGGTCACGGGCTTCACCTCCTTCATCAGGAGGAGGAAGACCGACAGGATGCGGATGCCGTCATGCAGCGTGGAGAGCTTGGAGCTCGACCCCTCGGGACGGGTGCCGTAGCTCACCGGCATCTCGGCCACGGGAAGGCGGAGCTGCAGCGCATGGACCGACAGCTCCGTCTCGATCTCGAAGCCGGTGGAGAGCGCCGGGAAGGACTTGGCGAAGCGGCGGCTGAAGACGCGGTAGCCCGAGAAGATGTCGTCGAACCCGTCGCCGAAGATGCCGCGGAAGAGCGAATTGAACAGCCGGTTGCCGAAGGCGTGCCCGGCGCGGCCGGCATCCGCGGTGACGCCGCTGCGCGCGCCGATGATCATGTCGAGCCGGTCGTCGATCAGCCGCTCCACCAGCGCGGGCGCCTCGGCCGCGTCGTAGGTGCCGTCGCCGTCGGCCATCACGTAGACATCGGCCTCGATCTCGGCGAAGGCCGTACCGACGACGTTGCCCTTGCCGCGACGCCGCACCGTCACCACCTCGGCCCCCGCCGCGCGCGCGACCTCGGCCGTCCGGTCGGTCGAGAGGTTGTCGTAGACGATGATCCGCGCCGAAGGCAGGGCCTCGCGGAAGCTGCGGACCAGCGGCCCTATGGTCGGTTCCTCGTTGAGGCAGGGCAGGAAAACCGCGATCCGCGCGCCGCCGAAGGTCCGATCCGTCATCAATGCACCTGAGGTTCTGTTATTGTTTCACGCGACTGCCCTTTTTTCGCCAAACTACCGGATTGTTCTGCGGCAGGGCAACACGGGAACCTTTTCATGGGGCTGATTTGGGCGAACATGCGGGCGGAGACGCCACGCATGGGCACGGGAACCGGGCTATGGGCGCCGGTTCTCGTGGGCTGGGCGCTCTGTGCCGTTCCCGCGCTGGTCGCGCTCGTGACGGGCGGGGGCGCCGTGCCGCTCTCGACCGACGATGCGATGCGCCTCGTGCAGGTCCGCGACCTGCTGGCGGGGCAGGGCTGGTTCGACCTCGTCCAGGCGCGCCTCGGCCCCGAGGGGACCGAGATGCACTGGTCGCGCCTCGTCGATGCGCCGATCGCCGCGCTCATCTGGCTCGTCGCGCCGCTCCTCGGCACGGCGGAGGCGGAGCGGGCCGTCTCGGTGTTCTGGCCGCTCCTGACGCTCCTGCCCGCGGTTCTCGCCATGGCGGCCTCCGCCGGGCGGCAGGGCGGCGTCGGGGCCGCCTGGGCCGCGGCGGTGCTGACCGGCGCGCTCCTGTCCCACGCGGCGCGGCATAATCCCGGCGCGCTCGACCACCACAACGTGCAGCTCACGCTGCTGGCCGTGGTCCTCGCCGGCCTTCTCTCCGCATCGTCGAGCCCGCGCTGGGCCGCGCTCGCGGGCGGAGCCATGGCCATCAGCCTCGCCGTCGGCATCGAGATGGTGCCGATCCTCGCGATCCTCGGCGCGGCCTTCGCGCTGGCCGCCGTGCTCGTGCCCGGACAGCTCGCGCGCGCCGCGGTGGCGCTCGGGCTGAGCTTCGCGGCGACGCTCGCCCTCCTCTTCGTCGCGACGGCGCCCGCCTCGGCCTACCGGGGCGGCCATTGCGACGCGCTCTCGGTCGACATGGCGCTGCCCGCGATCCTCGGCGCGCTCGGGCTCGCGGGCGTCGCGGCGACGCTCTGCGCCCGCCCGGTCGCGCTGCGCCTAGGCGCGCTTCTGGCGGTGGGCGCGGTTGCGCTGGCGGCGGCGGCGCTCGTCGCGCCGGCCTGCTTCACGAACCCCGTGGACGCGATCGATCCCTTCCTGCGCGCGGCCTGGCTCGACAACGTGGCCGAGACGCGCAGCCTGGTTGAGCGGCTGGCCGAGGGGCCGGGACCGGTCGTGCCGGTGCTCGTCGCGGCGCTTGCGGGTGCTGTCTCGGCCATGGTCCTGATCCGGCGCGATCCCGCGGCGCGAACCGGCTGGGCGATGCTCCTCGCGGGGCTCGTCGCCGCCTTCGCCATCGCCGCCTACCAGGTTCGCGGTCTGCCCGCGCTGAGCCTCTTCGCCGTGCTCCCGGTCGCCGTCCTCGGTCCCGCGCTGCTGCGCGAGGGGCGGGCGCGGGGGCTGGCGGGCATCGCGCTCCTGCTGCTCGCCGTTCCGGGCGTGAGCGGCGCGGTGGCTTCCGCCATGCCTGCGCCCGCGCGCGCGCCCGGCAACGACGCCACGTCCGACCCCGTGGGCGACCTCTTCCGGTGCTACGAGGACGACGTCCTCGGGGCCTTCGCCGCGCTGCCGCCGGGCCTCGTCTCGGCCAGTTCCAACCTCGGCGCACACATCCTGCTCGAGAGCCCGCAGCGCGTCCTCTCGGCGCCCTACCACCGCAACGAGGCCGGCATGATCGCCCAGATCCGCATCGCGCTGGCCGAGCCGGCGGAGGCGGAGGTCATGCTCCGCGACCTCGGCGTCGACTACGTCGCGCTCTGCGGCACGGACCCCGAGACGCGCTATCCCGCGGACACGACGCATCCGGGCCTCTTCCCCGCGCTCGGCCGCGACGAGGTGCCCGCCTACCTCACGCCCCTGCCGGTGCCCCCCGGCAGCCCCCTGCGCCTCTATGCAGTAACCCCCGGCTGACGCCGGTTTCACGAGGGAGCGCCCCATGCGCCGCGAGACCACCAACCGCATCCGCTTCGTCCTCGAGGACATCCTGCCGCCGATCCTGCGCGACAGCGCCGCCTTCCACTGGGTCGCGCGCCGCGCCTGGGGCGAACACATCACCCGGCTGGCCGAGTTCCGCGCCCGCGCGCCCTTCCTGACCGAGGCGGAATACGAGACGCTCTACCGCGAGCATCCGCGCGTCCATGACGGCACCGACAATTCCGAGGCCTGCATCGCCCGCATCGCCAAGGACGTCGTGGGCGAGAGCGTCTGCGACGTCGGCTGCGGCACCGGCGCGCTGCTCAAGCGCATCCGCGCCGCGCGGCCCGAGGTCGGGCGCCTGACCGGCGTGGACTTCGTGGTCGAGGACGCCGCCGCCATCGAGGGCGTCGACTACGTCGCGGCGCGGATCGAGGACCTGCCCTTCGAGGACGGCGCCTTCGACACGGTGATCTGCACCCATGTGATCGAGCACGTCCTCGACTACCGCCGCGCCATCGCCGAGCTGCGCCGCATCGCGCGCCGGCGCGTCATCATCGTCGTCCCGCGCGAGCGCGAATACCGCTACAGCTTCAACCCGCACTTCAACTTCTTCCCCTACACCCACAGCTTCCTGCGCGCCGTCCACCCGAGCCCCGCGGCGCATGTCTGCGAGGATATCGGCCGCGACATCTACTACGCCGAGGACCGCCCCGCCCCCGCCGCCGCGGCCGAACCCGCGCGAGGACGGGCGGCATGACCGCGGGCGCGCCGGCCCTGCTGCTCTGGACGGGGCTCCTGCTGACGCCGGTGATGATCTCGGCGGGGCAGGTCCTGTTCAAGATGACGGGCGGCCGGATCGACGGACGGGGGGCGAGCGGCGTCGCGGGCATCCTGCGCACCCTCGTCGATCCCTACCTCTTGGTGGCCTTCGCGATCTACGGCTCGGCCACGGTGCTCTGGGTCTACGTGCTGCGGCACATGCCCTTGTCGCAGGCCTATCCCTTCATGGCGCTGAGCTTCGTGCTGGTGCCGCTCGCCTCGCTGCTGTTCTTCGGCGAGACGCTGGGCCTGCGCTACTGGATCGGCGCGGCGCTGATCGTGGCGGGGATGGTCGTCATCAACACCTGAGGCCCTGCGCCGCCTTGGCGGGCGGCGGGCAGGGGGCGTAGCATTCCCCACGGGGAGGGGCTCATGCTGCGCAGCACCGTCATGCGGGCGGCTCTCGCCGTCTTCGTCGCGAGCGTGGCCGCGGCCGAGCCCGTGCCCTGCCGCGATCCGGCCATCCGCGTCGAGGCGCCCGAGGCCCTTCGGGCCCGGATCTGCGCCGATGCCGAGGCGGCGCTGGGGGCGCTCGCCGCCTGCAACCTTCCCCTCCGGCGTCCGATCCTGATCGACGTGGTGGACGAGGTTCTCCACCCGATGTCGACCTGCCTCGGCGCCTACGACTGTGCCGACGATCGCATCCGCCTCGTCGTGCGCGACGACTATTCCGCGCTGGTCGCGCCGGGCGACCCCTATGCGGCCATCCCGGGCAGCGTGCTCCTCGGCGCGCTTCTCACCCACGAGACGACGCATGCGCTGGTCGAGCAGAACGCGGGCGGGCGTGTCGTGCCGCTGGTGGACCACGAGTACATCGCCGCCGCCATGGAGCTCGAGCGCCTGCCCGAGGAATGGCGCGAGGTGATCCTCGCCGACGCAGGCCTCGCCGCCCCGTCGGAGGGGCGGATCGACATCTGGATCTACCGCCTCGCGCCGCGCCGC
The DNA here is from genome assembly GCF_052168335.1 of Roseicyclus sp. Taxonomy (GTDB): domain Bacteria; phylum Pseudomonadota; class Alphaproteobacteria; order Rhodobacterales; family Rhodobacteraceae; genus Roseibacterium. The sequence goes on from NZ_JBQLZP010000034.1 coordinate 10,248, forward strand.
TTCGCCGCCAACGCCTGGCTGCACTTCCGCCTGCCGGGCAACGGCTGCGCGCTGGTGGGCCGCCTTCTGTCGGGGGAGGAGAGCTTCGAGCGTCCCGAGCGTCAGGGCGTGTTCACAGCCCGACCTCGGCGCCGCCGACGAGCACGCGGAGAAGCGCGAGCTCGCCGTCCGCCACGACCATGTCGGCGTGCATCCCCGGCGCGATCCGCCCGATGTCGGACAGGCCGAGCCAGTCGGCGGGCAGCGTCGACAGCCGGAGGGCCGCCTCGTCCAGCGGCAGGCCGATGGCGACGAGATTGCGCAGCGCCTGGTC
>NZ_JBQLZP010000035.1:0-7686 GCF_052168335.1 Roseicyclus sp.
GTGCGGCGCGGGCTGGCGCGGGCTGCGCTTGACCGCCGCCTCGTCGCGGTCGGCCTTCAGCCATTTCATCTCGTGGAGCGGCGCGCCGCAGGACCCGCAGGCCAGCTCGTGCCCGCCCCGCGCGGTCATCCGCAGCGCCTGCCTGCGCCCGCAATAGGAACAGGTCGCGATCTTCATCTGGTGCGGCATCAGCCCTCCGTCTCCGCCCGCGCGCGTGCGCTCGTGAAGGCATATAGGGACACCGCCGCCGCATTGGAGACGTTGAGCGAGCCGAATGCGCCCGCGGCGGGAATTCGGGCGAGGATGTCGCAGAGCTCGCGCGTGCGCTCCCTCAGCCCAGGCCCCTCCGCGCCGAGGACCAGCGCGGCGGGCCGGCCCACCGCCCGCTCCGCCGCCTCCCCGATCCCGACCGGCCCCTCGCCGTCGAGGCCGACGACCAGGTAGCCCATGTCCTTCAGCGTCTCGATCGCGTTGCCGAGGTTCGGCACCCGCAGGTAGGGCTGCCGCTCGAGCGCGCCCGAGGCCGTCTTGGCGAGCGCGCCCGTCTCGGGAGCCGAGTGGCGGGCCGGTGCGATGACGGCGGCGGCGCCGAAGACCTCGGCCGAGCGCAGGATGGCGCCGACGTTGTGCGGGTCGGAGACGCGGTCGAGCAGGACGAGGCGCGCCGCCGCGGACCCGAGCGCCACATCCTCGAGCCGTCCCCAGTCGAGCGGCCGGACCTCGAGCGCCGCCCCCTGGTGGACGGAGCCGGGGTCGAGCGGCGCGGGAAACCTGCGCGGATCGGCGATCTCGGGCTCGAGCCCCGCGCCCATGCCCGCGAGCGCGTCGCCCAGCCGGTCGGCCGCGTTCCGCGTGACGACGAGGCGCAGCTTCTCGCGCCGCGGATTGACCAGCGCGTCGCGCACCGCGTGCAGCCCGAAGAGCCACACGGTCTCGGCCGCGGAGGCCTTGCGGCCCCGCTCCTTGTCGATGATCCAGGCGGGTTTCTTGCTCACGTCGGTCCCTCCATGCCACGCCAAGGGGTTACGCGGCGGGAGGGCCGAAGGAAAGCCCGCGCGGCGCCGGGAGCGCCGGGATTTCCTGTTGACGCCCCATGGGCGCGGGGCTATCCACCCCCTCGCGTCGGGCGACGTGCTGCAAGGTGCGGCAGCGGACTGTAACTCCGCCGGGGAGACCCATGCCTGGTTCGATTCCAGGGTCGCCCACCATCTCCTCCTGAAAGAGACCCCCTCCAGCGCTCCGACCGGTCGGCTGCGTCGGTCTGGCCGTCGTCGGGAGTTGGTACGGCAGATCCAGGGCGAAGGCCCTGCCATGATGCCTGGATTGCAGGCACTTTTCCGGGCGCGGCGATGAAGAGCGCGTTGGCGCCTCGCCGCGGCCCGCGCTATAAGGCGGCAAAGGCGGGGCATACCGCGACGTACGGGCAGCCATGGCCAGCAGGAAACGGACCCCGACGCAGACCGGCCGCACGGCGTTCAACGTCGTCGTTGTGGCGCAGGACGGGCGCCTGCAATACGAGGCCGCGCTCTTCTGCGCCTCCTTCCGCGCCGCGATGCCCGACTTTCCCGGCCGCCTCGTCGTGGCCGAGCCGCAGCCGGGCCCGCGCTGGAGCCGCGATCCCCGCATCTCGGACGCGGGCGTGCGCGCGCTGCTGGCCGAGTTCGGGGCCGAGATCCTGCCCTTCGACACCCCGCATTTCGGCGAGAGCTATCCCTACGGCAACAAGATCGAGCTGCTGGCCGCCCTTCCCGAGGGCGAGCCCTTCGTCTTCTTCGACAGCGACACGCTGATCCTCGGCGATCTTTCGGAGGTGCCCTTCGACTTCGACCGGCCCTCCGCCTCGCGGCGGGTGGAAGGGACCTGGCCGCGGATCGAGCTCTACGGGCCGGGCTACACGGCGATCTGGAAATCGCTCTACGACCGCTTCGGCCTCGACTTCGAGGGCTCGCTGGACCTCGCGCAGCCAGACGAATACTGGCGGCGCTACCTCTACTTCAACGCGGGGTTCTTCTACCATCGCTGCCCGCGCGAGTTCGGGCGCCTCTTCCTCGACTACGCGCTCGCGATCCGCGACGACCCGCCGCCCGAGCTGGTGTGCCAGCCGCTCGACCCCTGGCTCGACCAGGTGGCGCTGCCGCTCGTGATCCACGCGCTCGGCGGCGGGCGGGATGCGCTGCCACCGGGATGGCTCGACGGGAGCCACAGCTGCCATTACCGGCTCCTGCCGCTGCTCTATGCGCGGGAGGCGGACCGCGTGGTGGAGACGCTCGAGGCGGTGGCGGCGCCCAACCGGGTCAAGAAGGTCCTCAAGGCGCACGAGCCGATAAAGCGGATGGTCTACCAGGGCAAGGGCGGGAAGGCGCGCGGCCTCTTCGACCGCGCGGCCCTGCCGCGGCGCGAACAGGTGATCCGCAACACGCTGAAGCGCGAGAAGCTCTGGCTGCGCTGAGGCTCAGCCGGCCGTGGCCGAGCCGTCCTTGGTCCGCTCCGCGTAGATCATCAGCGGCTTGACCTCGGAGGTCACGGCCTCCTCGTTCACGACGACTTCCTGCACGCCCTCGGCGCTCGGCAGTTCGAACATCGTGTCGAGCAGGATGTCCTCCATGATCGAGCGCAGGCCCCGCGCGCCGGTCTTGCGCGCGATGGCGCGCTTGGCGATGGCGGTCAGCGCGTCGTCGGTGAACTTGAGCTTCACGTCCTCGAGCTCGAAGAGGCGCTGGTACTGCTTGACCAGCGCGTTCTTGGGCTCGGTCAGGATCTGCACGAGCGCTGGCTCGTCGAGGTCGGTCAGCGTGGCGATGACGGGGAGGCGGCCGACGAATTCGGGGATCAGGCCGAACTTCAGCAGATCCTCGGGCTCGAGCTCCTTGAAGAGCTCGCCGACGCCCCGGCTGTCGTTGTCCTTGACGTCCGCGCCGAAGCCGATGGCCGAGCCCTTGCCGCGCTGCGCGATGATCTTCTCGAGGCCCGCGAAGGCGCCGCCGCAGATGAAGAGGATGTTGGTCGTGTCCACTTGCAGGAATTCCTGCTGCGGATGCTTGCGCCCGCCCTGCGGCGGCACGGAGGCGACGGTGCCCTCCATGATCTTCAGGAGCGCCTGCTGCACGCCCTCGCCGCTCACGTCGCGGGTTATGGACGGATTGTCGGACTTGCGCGTGATCTTGTCGACCTCGTCGATGTAGACGATGCCGCGCTGCGCCCGGTCGACGTTGTATTCCGACGCCTGGAGCAGCTTGAGGATGATGTTCTCCACGTCCTCGCCCACGTAGCCGGCTTCGGTCAGCGTGGTGGCGTCGGCCATGGTGAAGGGCACGTCGAGGATGCGCGCCAGCGTCTGCGCCAGCAGCGTCTTGCCGCAGCCGGTCGGGCCGATCAGCAGGATGTTCGACTTCGCCAGCTCGATGTCCGACTTGCCCGCGTGGTTCAGGCGCTTGTAGTGGTTGTGGACCGCCACCGAGAGCACGCGCTTGGCGTGCATCTGGCCGATCACGTAGTCGTCGAGGACGTCGCAGATCTCCTTGGGCGCCGGAACGCCGTCGGTGGACTTCAGGCCCGCCGTCTTCGTCTCCTCCCGGATGATGTCCATGCAGAGCTCGACGCATTCGTCGCAGATGAACACCGTCGGTCCGGCGATGAGCTTGCGCACCTCGTGCTGGCTCTTGCCGCAGAACGAGCAGTAGAGCGTGTTCTTGGAGTCGCTGCCGGATGAACTTGCCATATCGTCTTCCCTTTCGGGCCCTGAAACGGGTGGTCGCGGGGGCGCGATCGCCCTCGCCTCGTCTATAACCAATCGTGTTCCGGCCAGCCTAGTTCAGCCCCGGCGCCACCACAATCGTCAATTTCCCGACATGACCGGCCTGTGATGGCCCGGCCAGGGATCAGCCCTTCGCCGCGTCCGCCGCGCCGCGGCTTTCCACGATCTCGTCGATCAGGCCCCAGTCCTTGGCCTGTTCGGGATCCATGAAATTGTCGCGCTCGAGCGCCTCGACGACCGCCTCGAAGGACTGGCCCGTATGCTTAACGTAGATCTGGTTAAGGCGATCCTTAAGTTTCTGCGTTTCGCGGGCGTGGATCATGATGTCCGTCGCCTGGCCCTGGTAGCCGCCCGAGGGCTGGTGGACCATGATCCGGCTGTTGGGCAGCGAGAAGCGCATCCCCTTCTCCCCCGCCGTCAGCAGGAGCGAGCCCATCGAGGCCGCCTGGCCGACCACCAGCGTGGAGACCTTGGGCTTGATGTACTGCATGGTGTCGTAGATCGACAGGCCCGAGGTCACGACGCCCCCGGGGCTGTTGATGTACATGGAGATTTCCTTCGACGGGTTCTCCGCCTCGAGGTGCAGGAGCTGCGCCACGATCAGGCTCGACATGCCGTCGTGCACGGGGCCAGAGACGAAGATGATCCGCTCCTTCAGGAGCCCCGAGAAGATGTCGTAGGCGCGTTCGCCCCGGCTGGTCTGCTCGACGACCATGGGAACCAGCATGTTCATGTAGAGATCGATGGGGTCTTTCATGGTCGCCTGCCTCGGGTGATACGCCGCACTGTCGTGAGAGTCTTAGTGGCGCCACAGGGGGGCTGCAAGGGCGGCAGGCCCGAAGCGGTGAACGCGGGCTTTCCTCGCGACGCCTGCGGCCTAGCTCCCGCGCCATGATCGGACCCCTCGAACCCACGCGCGCCGCCGGCCTCGAACGGCTCGCGCGCTTCCTGCCGAAGGCGGGGCGCGCCTATGCCGCAGGGCGCAACCACGACCGCCCCGACGAGGGCCATCCCGCCGTCTCGGGCCTCTCGCCCTGGCTGCGCCATCGCCTCCTGACCGAGGCCGAGGTGCTGGAGGCCGTGCTTGGCCGGCACGGGCCCGCCGCGGCCGAGAAGTTCGTGCAGGAGGTCTTCTGGCGCACCTACTGGAAGGGCTGGCTGGAGCGTCGGCCCGCGGTCTGGGCGGAGTACCTGCGCGGCCGGGATGCGGCGCTCGGCGGCGATCTGGCGCCCCGCATCGCCGAGGCCGAGGCGGGGCGCACCGGCATCGAGTGCTTCGACGCCTGGGCGCGGGAACTGACCGCGAGCGGCTACCTCCACAATCACGCGCGGATGTGGACCGCCTCGATCTGGATCTTCACGCTCCGACTGCCCTGGGAGGCCGGGGCCGACTGGTTCCTGCGCCATCTCGCCGACGGCGACCCGGCCTCGAACACGCTCGGCTGGCGCTGGGTCGCGGGCATCCAGACGCCGGGGAAGCACTATGTCGCGCGGGCCGAGAACATCGCCCGGTATACCGGCGGGCGGTTCAACCCCGCGGGCCTCCTCGACGAGGCGCCCGAGCCGGTCCCGGGACCGGCCCCGCCGAAACCCGGCCCGGTGCCCGAAGGCGGCACGCCCGCGCCGGGCCTCGCCACCGGCGTCCTCCTGACCGAGGAGGACCTGAGCCCCGCCTTCCTGCTCCGCGCCATACGGGGCGAGGTCGCGGCCCACGCGACGCTTCTCGCGACGGCGGGCCGCTCGCCCCGCCCCGTGGCCGACATCGCCGCCGCCTTCGCGCGCGGCGCGGTCGAGGACGCCCGAGCCCGCTGGGCGGGACGGCTCGGCGCGCGCGGCCCCGACGCGACGGAGCCCGCGGCCGTGGCCGACTGGGCGGCGGGCGCGGGCCTCGCGCAGGTCGTCACCGCCTGGGCGCCCGTGGGTCCGACGGCCGAGGCGCTCGACCGGCTCGAGCGGCTGCTCGCGGCGCGGGGGATCGCCCTCGTCCGGGTGCTCAGGCCCGAGGACCGGGCCGCCTGGGCGCACGCGACCCACGGCTTCTTCCGCTTCCGCGAGCGGATTCCGGAGCTGATCGAGGACGACCGGGCTTCGGTTCCATAACGGAAAAAATTCCGGGGATATCTCCGGGATTATCCGTTGATCCACGTCCGTTTTTCACAAGCCCGCAGCCCGCGATTCCATCCACAGCCCCTCAGGCCGACGGCACCGGCGCCCGCACCATGTCGTGCATCAGCGCCACGAACCCCTCCACCTGCGCCGCGATGTCGGCGGCGCCGAGCTCGGCCGTGGCGGAGGAGGCGTCGCCCACCGTGCCCTTGGGGTTCAGGTCGTGCGACAGCCAGCCGATATTCGCCTCCGCCATGTGGAAGCCGAGCTTCGCCGAGCCCTGCCGGAGCGCGGTCTGCGCGCTGGCGAAGTCCTCCGCCCGTTCCATCCGCACGAGGTCGGGATAGAGCGCGAGCATCATCGAGGTCTCCGAAAGCCCGCCGTGGATGTCGACCATCGGCCCCTCGGGATAGGTGTAGACGCGCGAGGCGGCGAGCCGCGTCCAGGCCGTCGTCGCCACCGTCATCGCGTGGGTCTGGCGCAGTTCGCGCGCGACGATCTCCATCGGTGCGACGTTGCCGCCATGGCTCGTCACGATCACCATCTTGCGCAGGCCCGCCCGCGCCACGCCGTCCCCGATGGCGAGCCAGGAGCGGATCGCCGTCTCCCAGTCGAGCGTCAGCGTGCCCGGAAAGGCGATGTGCTCGTTGGACTTGCAGACCTGCTGCACGGGCAGGAACGTCACCGGAAGGTCCTCGGGCAGCGCCTCGGCGCAGCGCGCGACCATCGCCTCGGCGATCAGCGCGTCGACCCCCACGGGCAGGTGCGGCCCGTGCTGCTCGATCGCCGCGATCGGCAGGACGGCGATCCAGCCGGAGGTATCGGCCTCCGAAAAGTCGCGCGTCGTCATCTCGCGCCAGTGACGCCTCGGTCCGCCCATGTCCTGCCCTTTCATGTCCTGCCCTTTCCCGCATGCTGCGACGCGGCAAGGAAACGGCATCGCGCGCGGCCCGGCAAGGGCCAAGACCCGCCTGCCCTGCGACCCGCAGGCGCGCCGGGGTTGAAGCCGGACCGCATTTGCTATGTCTTGGTGGCGTTGGAAGGAGACACCACATGCCCGACGGTCAGAGCCGCCATACCGGACCTTCGCTGGCCCCGTTCGACTGGGCCGATCCGTTTCACCTCGGCGACCAGCTTTCCGAGGACGAGCGCATGGTCGCCGAAAGCGCCCGCAGCTTCGCGCAAGGCGAATTGCTGCCGCGCGTGAGCGAGGCCTACCTGCACGAGAAGGTCGAGCCGGAAGTCTTTGCCAAAATGGGAGAAATGGGTCTTCTGGGCGTCACGATCCCGGAGGAATACGGCGGCCTCGGCGCAGGCTACGTGACCTATGGCCTCGTCGCGCGCGAGGTGGAGCGGGTCGACAGCGGCTACCGCTCGATGATGTCGGTGCAGTCCTCGCTCGTCATGTATCCGATCCACGCCTACGGATCGGAGGAGCAGCGGCAGAAGTATCTTCCCGGCCTCGCGAAGGGCGAACTCGTCGGCTGCTTCGGCCTGACCGAGCCCGATGCGGGCTCCGACCCGGCGGGGATGAAGACCGTCGCGAGGAAGACCGCGGACGGCTACGTGCTGAACGGCGCGAAGATGTGGATCTCGAACTCCCCCATCGCGGATGTCTTCGTGGTCTGGGCCAAGTCCGAGGCGCATGGCGGCAAGATCCGGGGCTTCGTGCTGGAGAAGGGCACGCGCGGCCTCTCCGCGCCCAAGATCGGCGGGAAACTCAGCCTGCGCGCCTCCGTCACGGGCGAGATCGTGATGGACGGCGTCGAGGTGGGCGAGGACGCGCTCCTGCCGAACGTCGAGGGGCTGAAGGGCCCCTTCGGCTG
>NZ_JBQLZP010000036.1:0-1965 GCF_052168335.1 Roseicyclus sp.
GTCGCAATTCGTCGATGGCGGGCTCGGCCCCGCCGATGATGGTCTGCGCGGCGCCCGCCTCGCGCCCGGCGAGGAGCGCCTCGGGGTTCCTCAGCCAGATGTCGCGCTGCGCGAAGGGGATCTCGATCCCCTCCTCCCGGAAGCGCTCGGCGATGCGGTGGTGCATCTCGGTCTTGACGGCGACGAGCTGGTTCACGTCGCGCAGGATGGCGCGGATGCGGAACTCGAGGCTGTCGGCGCCGAAGCCCATGAAGTCGACGCCGGGCTCGGGATAGGCGGCGACCACGGGATGCTCGCGCGCGATCTCGAGCAGGATCTGCTGCACGCGCCGCGTGTCGGTGCCGTAGGCCACGCCCACCGTCACGATGGCCCGCCCGATCGTGTTGCCGCGCGTCCAGTTCGTCACCGTGCCCGAGATGAAATCGGCGTTCGGGACGATCACGTCGGTCTTGTCGAAGGTCTCGATCCGCGTCGAGCGGACGGAGATCGCCTTGACGATCCCCATCGTGCCGTTGACCTCGATCCAGTCGCCCTCCGAGATCGGCCGTTCGACCAGCAGGATGATGCCCGAGACGAAGTTGTTCACCACGTTCTGCAGGCCGAAGCCGATGCCGACCGAAAGCGCGCCGATGACGACGCCGAGCGCGGTCAGGTCGATGCCGCCCGCGGTGATCGCCACGACGGCGGCGAGCCCGATGCCCAGATAGCCGATGCCGGAGGTGAGCGCGGTGCGCGCCCCGGGGTCGAGCCGTGTGCGCGGCAGGACGGTCGATTTCAGCGCGCCCTGGAGGAGCCGGGTCAGCAGGAGGCCGAAGGCGAAGACGAGGATGACGGCGAAGACGGCGCCCGGCGTCAGGCGCGCCTCGCCGAGCGTGACGCCTTCCCAGAAGCGGCCGTAGACGTCCGAGAGCTGCTCGGGCCGGGCGCCCCAGATCAGCGCGAAGAGCGGCAGCGCGGCGAAGGCGAGAAGGAAGTTCACGAGGACCGGCAGGAGCGCGTCGCCCGCCTCTTCCACGGTCTTGCGGAAGACCACCGCGTAGAGGTCGCGCACGACCGGCTGGAGCGCGATGAGAAGGCCGATGAGCCCCAGGCTCCGCGCCGTCGGCACCATGACCGCCTCGGTCGCGTTCACGTAGCCCACGAGGGCCAGGAACGGCCCGAAGAAGGCGAGGATCACCAGCCCGGTCGCCGTCAGGGCCAGCGCGCGCCCCGCGAAGCCGCGCCCGTCCTCGGCCCCGTCGGCGACCGGAACCTCCGTCCGCAGGAGGCGCGCGAGGCGCCAGAAGAGATAGCCGAGAAGGACGTAGGCGGGCGACTGGAGCACCCCGCTCGCCGAGGGCGGCACGACGTCGAGGGCGGCGAGGACTGGAGCAGCACCGCCACGCCGACCATGAGACCGATGGCGACCACCACGCGCCGCGCGGCCCGCGCCAGGCCGGGCTGGGCGCGCAGCGTGGCGAAGGCCCCGTCCCCGTCCTCGCGGAAGAGCCGCCCGGCGAGCCAGAGCGAGGTGTAGACAGCCCCCGCGATGCCAGCGAGCGACGCCAGTAGCTGCGATCCCTGCGGGCCCACGAGCCCGGTGGCGAGGATCGCCGTCAGGATCAGGATGACCCCCACGAGCGGCACGGTGATCTGGAGAAGCGAGACCAGGAAGGCGACTGCGATGCGCCCGCGGCTCCGGGCGCGCGACTGGAGCCGCTCGGTCAGGCGCTCGGTCCAGCGGCGTCCCCGCAGGATGGCGAGAAGCCCGAGAACGGCGAGGATCGCGATGCCGGGCGCGGCGTCGGCCAGTTCGTCGCGCCGGACCGGGTCGTTGACGCGGCCGCGCACCTCGCGCTCGAGGAGGAGCGACACGTCGCGCAGCGCGACCAGCGCCGAGGGCCAGTTCACCGGGTTCACCGGGCTCGGATCGAGCTGGAGAAGCTGCTGCTGCTGGCGCTCGCGCAGGATCAGGTCGATCTCGTT
>NZ_JBQLZP010000037.1:0-6029 GCF_052168335.1 Roseicyclus sp.
GCGGACCTTCACGTTGTAGTCGATCACGCGCTTGACGGGCACGAGCACCTTCATGCGTGTCTCTCCTCTCTCGAAACTGTCGGGGGCTGACGTAGTTCTGCCCCGCGTCAGGGGGAGTGTTAGCCCGTCAGGGGGTGCCGTGACAGGTCAAAATCGACGCGCCGGATGCATCCGACGCCGCGTCAGTCGACGATTCAGGGCAGCGGGAGCGGGGGGATGGCCGCCATCAGCTCGACCACGATGGCCGCGTAGCACACGCAGGTCGCCGCCAGCACGAAGACGTGCCAGATCGTGTTGTGGAAGGGCAGCCGGTGCCAGAGCAGGAAGGCGACGCCGCCCGTGTAGAGGAGGCCGCCGGTCAGCAGCAGGACCATTCCCGCCGGGCTGAGCCCCGAGAGCAGCGGCTGGCCCCACATGACGCCGGCCCATCCGAGGCCGAGGTAGAGGACGATCGCGAGGAGCGTGCGGCGCTCGGCGCTGAAGACGATGATCGAGGCCCCCGCGATCGCCACGGCCCAGATGCCGGCGAGAAAGCCGGGGCTGCCGGGGAAGAGCACGACGAAGGGCGTGTAGGTGCCCGCGATCTTCAGGTAGATCGCCGACTGGTCGAGGCGGCGCAGCCGGTCGGACCAGTCGGGCCTGCGGACCATGTTGTAGAGCGCCGAGCAGGTCAGCATGGCCAGGAGCGTCGCGGCGTAGATCGCGACCGCCGTCACCGTGGTCGCGTCGCCGATGCGCCAGGCGGCGAGGGCCACGAGGATCGGCCCGGCGACGAGCGCGAAGCCGATGCCGAGGACATGGATCGCCGCGTCCGAAAGATACTCGGCGCGCGAATAGAGGCGGGGTCCGCTGACGTGGCTCATGGACATAGTGTAGCGCGAACCCTTGTTTTCGCCAAACGTTCCCCTCCGTCAGCGTTGCGCCGGCTTCGCCGTCGCCCGGGGCGAATTCCAAGGGAATTCGCGGGGGGCTGCCTGCCCCCCGCCTGCGGTGCCCGCAGGCGCCCCCCGGGAGGTTTTCTTCCAGGATGAAGGAGATGGAGGGCGCGCCGCCCCGGCCCTAGCGGCTCGCGCCCGGGACCCAGAGCACGTCGGAGCGGCCGTCGTCGTTGGCGATGCGGCCGGCGACGAAGAACCAGTCCGACAGGCGGTTGAGGTACTTCACCGCCTCGGGGTTCACCGATTCCATCGTGGCGAGCTCGACCACGTGGCGCTCGGCGCGGCGCGCGACGGTGCGGCAGACATGCATGTGCGCGGCGAGCGCCGAGCCGCCGGGCAGGATGAAGCTGCGCAGGGGCTCGAGCCGCGCGTTCATCGCGTCGATCTCGCGCTCGAGCCGCTCCACCTGCGAGGCGACGATGCGCAGCGGCGGGTATTCGCGCCCGGCGTCCTTCTCGAGGTTGGGCGTGCAGAGGTCCGCGCCGAGGTCGAAGAGGTCGTTCTGGATGGTGGAGAGCTTCGCGCCGATCCCGGTCTCGGCGTGCAGGCGCGCGACGCCGAGCATGGCGTTCAGCTCGTCCACGGTGCCGTAGGCGGTGACGCGCATGGAGTGCTTGGCCACCCGGCTGCCGTCGCCGAGCGCGGTCTCCCCGTGGTCTCCGGTCTTGGTGTAGATCTTGTTGAGGACCACCATGGATCAGCCTCCTGTTTGGCGACGGAAGAAGACGAACGCGAGGATCAGGACGACCGCGACGAACTGTGCGATGAGGCGCCAGCGCATGAACTTGTTGGAGTTCTGCCGCGCGTACTCGCCGCCCCTGCGGAACGAGTTGATGCCCATGAGCAGGATGACCAGCACCACGAGGCACGCCAGCAGCGCGACGATCATCAGGGGGTCGTTCATCAGCATGTCGGTCTGTCCTTCCTCGTCCGGGGCGATCTAGGGGCCGGGCGCGCCGGGGCCAGTGCGACCTGCCGGACCCAGGGCGAAGCCCGACCCTATCCGCGCGCCAGAATCGTGTCGAGCGCCCGCGTCGGCAGGGCGCGGCGGAGCGCCATGGCGACCCACGCGGGCGTGGTGATGTAGTAGCGGGCGCGCGGTCGCGGGCTTTCGAGCGCGTGGACGAGTTTCGCGACGACCGCCTCGGGGGGCAGCTCGAACCGGTCCTTGCCGCGGTCCTCGTAGAGGCGCTTCAGCAGGCTCGCGCGGTACTGTTCGGCGCGGGGGCTCGCCTGCCAGTCGATCCAGCGCTCGAAGCGGGGGATCGACTTCACGCGCAGCATCGAGGTCACGGGGCCGGTGTTGAGCGTCGCGACGTGGATCGGGCTGTCGCGCATCTCGATCCGGAGGGTGTCGGTCAGGCCCTCGAGGGCGAACTTGGATGCCACGTAGGCGCCGCGCCACTTGTAGGTCACGAGCCCCAGGACGGAGGAGTGCTGCACGATCCTGCCGTGGCCCTGGGCGCGCATCACCGGGATGACGCGGCGGGTCAGGTCGTGCACGCCGAAGACGTTTGCCGCGAAGATCTCCTCCAGCGCGCCGCGGGGCAGGTCCTCCACCGCGCCGGGCAGGCCGAAGGCGCCGTTGTTGAAGAGCGCGTCGAGCGTTCCGCCGGTCCGTTCCAGCGCGGCGGCGAGGCCCTGCTCGACCGAGGCCGGGTCGGCGTAGTCGAGGCGAACGCTTTCGAAGCCCTCCGCCTCGAGCACCGCGATGTCGGCCTCCTGCCGCACGCTCGCGATAACGCGCCAGCCGCGCGCCTTCAGGCCGTGGCAGGCGGCGAGGCCGATCCCGGAGGAACAGCCGGTGATGAGGATGCTGCGGGTCACGCGCGGGCTCCGTCCTGTCGCGAGGCCTGTGCTAGGGCAGCGGCGGCCTTGCGGCAAGCTCAGTTGGCGGGGGCGAGGAAATCCTCGGACATGTAGCCCTCGAGGTCCGTTCCCGGCACGCGCAGATGCGCCCAGCCGTCGCCGACGCGCTCGATCAGTTCCACCTCCGTCCCGAGGTCGAGCGCGGCGAGGATGTCGTCCGAGGTGGAGGGTCCGGCGCGGAAGTTCACCCGCTCGCCGGTGACGCGGAGGAGGGCGCCCGGTTCGATCGGGGCGGACGCGGTCTCGGCCGGCGGCGTCTCGGTATCGGCGCTGGCGGGATCGGCCGTTTCCACCGGCGGCGCCTCCTCGACGAAGGGGAGCGCGCCCGAGGCCTCGGCGTCGGGCAGGTTCACCCGCGCGTCCTCCTCGGTGAGGCCGGAGGGGTCGACCACGAGGTCGATCGGCAGTTCCTCGCCTCCGGCTGTCACGAGAACGAGGCGCCCGTCCCCGGTCTCGCGGAGCGCGCTGTCGTCGGCGGCGGCGCGCACGGGGCGACCCTCGCCGGGGGCACCGGCGGCCTCCTCCGTCACCGGCGCCTCGCGCGGCACCAGAACGAGCACGGCGAAGATCACCGCGGCGAGGATCAGCGTCAGTCGGATCATGCGCGGTCCTGCTCCCTTCCTGCCGCGGCGCTCTACACCCCGCGCGCCGATTCGGCACGGTGCGCAATCGCGGTGGGGATTCCCTGCCGCACCGATGCCGTTCCTGCGCAGAGGTCGCTTGCCGCCCCGCTGCGCCGCTTGTATCACAATGCTTGGTATGAGCGAACCCGGTCCGCCACAAGATGACAGCCCGCAGGATGACGGGCCCGAGATCGGGCGGCTGAGCGCCGAACCGCTCTCGCGCGCGATCTCGTCGCGCTACCTGCAATACGCGCTGTCCACGATCATGCACCGCGCGCTGCCGGACGCGCGCGACGGGCTGAAGCCGGTGCACCGGCGCATCCTCTACGCGATGCGGGAATTGCGCCTCTCCTCGACGGGCGGCTACCGGAAGTCGGCGAAGATCTCGGGCGACGTGATGGGGAACTACCACCCGCACGGGGACGCCGCGATCTACGACGCGATGGCGCGCCTCGCGCAGGATTTCGTGATCCGCTACCCGCTGGTGGACGGGCAGGGGAACTTCGGCAACATCGACGGGGACAACCCGGCGGCCTCCCGCTACACCGAGGCGCGCATGACCGCGATGGCCGAGGCGCTGATGGAGGGCCTCGACGAGGACGCGGTCGACTTCCGCGACAACTACGACGGCACGCTGCGCGAGCCCGAGGTGCTGCCGGCCTCGGTGCCGAACCTGCTTGCCAACGGGTCGAGCGGCATCGCGGTGGGCATGGCCACGAACATCCCGCCGCACAACCTCGACGAACTGCTGCGCGCCTGCGAGCACCTGATCCGCACACCGGACGCGCGCGACGACACGCTCCTGAACTACGTGAAGGGGCCGGATTTCCCGACGGGCGGCATCATCATCGACCCGCCGCAGGCCATCGCCGAGGCCTACCGCACCGGGCGCGGCGCCTTCCGCGTGCGCGCCAGGTGGGAGATCGAGGACCAGGGACGCGGCACCTGGGTGATCGTCGTGACCGAGATCCCCTACCAGGTGCAGAAGTCCAAGCTGATCGAGAAGCTGGCCGAGCTGATCCAGACCAAGAAGATCCCGATTCTCGCCGATGTCCGGGACGAGAGCGCCGACGACATCCGCATCGTGCTCGAGCCGCGCTCGCGCAACGTCGATCCGGCGGTGCTGATGGGGATGCTGTTCCGCAACTCCGAGCTCGAGACGCGGTTCTCGCTCAACATGAACGTGCTGATCGACGGGCGGACGCCGAAGGTCTGCTCGCTGAAGGAGGTGCTGCGCGCCTTTCTCGACCACCGCCGCGACGTGCTGATCCGCCGCTCGCGCCACCGGATGGAGAAGATCGACCACCGGCTCGAGGTGCTGGAGGGCTTCATCATCGCCTTCCTGAACCTCGACCGGGTCATCGACATCATCCGCTACGACGAGGCGCCGAAGGCCGCGCTGATGCGCGAGGAATGGGGGCGCGACTTCGTGCGCGCCACCTCGGAGAAGGACTATGTCAGCCCGCCCGAGGGGGAGGGCGAGCTGTCCGAGGTGCAGGCCGAGGCGATCCTGAACATGCGGCTCCGCTCGCTCCGGCGGCTCGAGGAGCTGGAACTCCTGCGCGAGCAGGAGGCGCTGATGGCCGAGCGCGAGGCGCTCGAGGACCTGCTGGCGGACGAGGGCCTCCAGTGGAAGCGCATCCTCGAGGAGCTGCGCGAGGTGCGCGAGCGGTTCGGCGCGAAGGCCGAGGGGGGCGCGCGGCGCACCGTGATCGAGGAGGCCGCGGAGGCCGAGGAGGTGCCGATCGAGGCCATGATCGAGCGCGAGCCGATCACGGTCGTCTGCTCGGCCATGGGCTGGATCCGCGCCATGAAGGGGCATCTCGATCCGGGAACGGAGCTCAAGTACCGCGACGGCGACGCGGGCCGCTTCGTGCTGCACGCGGAGACGACCGACAAGCTCCTGATCCTGGGCGCGCAGGGGCGGGTCTACACGCTGCCGGCGTCGAACCTGCCGGGCGGGCGGGGCCTCGGCGAGCCGGTGCGCCTGATGATCGACCTGCCGAACGAGGTGGAGATCACCGACCTCTTCGTGCATCGGCCGGGCGCGAAGCGGCTGGTGGCGAGCTCGGCCGGGGACGGGTTCCTCGTGCCCGAGGAGGAGATCCTGGCCCAGACGCGGGCGGGCAGGCAGGTGCTGAACGTGAAGGACGGCGTCACGGCGCGCGTGGCGGCCCCCGTGGCCGAGGGCGACGACGCCGTGGCCGTGGTGGGCGACAACCGCAAGCTCCTCGTCTTCCTGCTCGAGGAACTGCCCGAGATGGCGCGGGGCAAGGGCGTCCGGCTCCAGAAATACAAGGATGGCGGGCTGTCGGATGCGCGGAGCTTCCGGCTGTCCGAGGGGCTGAGCTGGCGCGATCCGGCGGGACGGACGCGGATCGAGACGGAGCTCGGCGAATGGACGGCCAAGCGCGCGACCGCCGGCCGGATGGCGCCGCGCGGCTTTCCGCGGGACAACCGGTTCACCTGAGCGCTGGCGGCGCGCGTCCCGGGGCGGGGGTTGCGCCGCCTCCGGCGTCGCCGGAGGCAAATTCCCGGTGCGGGAATTTGCGGGGGGCCGTCTGCCCCCCGCGCCCCCCGAGAGTTTGGTCCCAGGCTG
>NZ_JBQLZP010000038.1:0-22315 GCF_052168335.1 Roseicyclus sp.
GGTGAACGGCTACCTCTTCTTCGGCGAGAGGCCGGACGCCTGGACGATCCTGGGCGCGCTTGTGATCGTCGGGGCCGGCGTCTATGTGTGGCACCGCGAAACGCGGGCGCGCGCCACCGCCCTGCCCGTCCACCCTGCGCCCTGAGCGAGACGCCGCGCACGGCGCCGCGCCCGCCCCCCGCGCAGCAACCGGAGCCCCCGACCCGATGCCCAAGAAGAACCGGACAGATTGGCTCGACCGTCTGGCCGACCGGGCGTTCCGGGCCACGATCTCGGCGCTGCACCTCCTGCCGTGGCGCGCGCGCATCCGGACGATGGGCTGGTTCTGCGTCCATCTCCTCGGGCCGGTGGCGGGCTATACGCGGCGGGCGGAGGAGAACCTGGCCTTCGTCTATCCCGACATGGACCGGCCGACGCGCCGCGCCGTGGCGCGGGCCGCGCTCGACAACATGGGCCGCACGATCATCGAGAACTACTCGCCCCGCGAGCAGCTCCGCGACACCGCCGTGCTGAAGCCCTCGGGCCCCGGCTGGCCCGCGATCGAGGCGGCGCGCCGGGCGCGTCGGCCGATCATCTTCGTCTCGGCGCATTTCGGCAACTGGCAGGCGGCGCGCGCGGCGCTGAACCAGCGCGGCTACGACATCGGCGGGCTCTACCGGCCCTTCAACAACCCCTACGCCAACGCCCATTACGTCGAGTCGATCGAGCAGGTGGGCGGGCGCGCCTATGCCCGCTCGCGGCGCGGCCTCGCGGCCTTCCTGCGCACGCTCAAGGACGGTGGGCAGGCGGCGATGATGCTGGACCAGTACGTCGCCGACGGCGCGATGCTCGACTTTCTCGGCCAGCTCGCGCCCACCTCGCTCTCGGCGGCGGAGATGGCCCTCCGGCACGACGCGCTGCTCGTGCCGATCTACGGCGTGCGGCAACCGGACGGGTTCTCCTTCGAGATGGTCATCGAGGAGCCGATCCCGCACACCGACCCCGTCGAGATGACGCAGGCGCTGAACGACAGCCTCGCCGACCAGATCGACGCGCATCCCGGGCAATGGTTCTGGATGCACCGCCGCTGGAAGCCGCACCGCGTGGCGGCCCGGCGCGCGCGGGAGGCGGCGGAGGCGGAGGCCGACGGCGAGGACGCCGAGGTCTGAGCGCTACTCGAGGCGCGCGACGCCCAGGATCGCGCCGTAGCCCGTCTCCTGCACGATCACGATGTGGGGCATCTCGGCGCTCGGCGCGATCCGGGCGACGAAGGGCCGGCTGCCGTCCCACTCGGCCACCACGCGCCAGTCGCGCACGACGTTGTGGTAATCCGCCACGCGGCCCGCGTTCTCGCCGCGCGAGATCTCGACGCGCTCGTGCGGCGTGAAGGCGACGAGCTGCACCACCATGTCGGGTGCGGGCGACGCGCCCGTCCAGGTCGCCTCCAGCGTGAAGGTGCTGTCGTCCGTCCGGCCGACCGCGAACTGCACGTGATCGGGCGCGGCGCGATGGGCGGCGATCAGGTCCGCGACCTCCATCGCCCGAGCGCCCATCACGCGGTCCGAGCCGCCGACGACGATCTGGGGCGTGTAGACCACGGTGGAGCCCGCTGCATGGCCGTAGCCGTGCTGCCGCTCGGTGAAGGCCGCCTGCGAGAAGGTGTCCTCCCACCCGAGGTAGTTCCAGTAATCGACGTGGAGCGACAGGCCGATCACGTCCTCCCGCCCGGCCATCTCCGCCAGCATGGCGTCGGCCGGCGGACAGGCCGTGCAGCCCTGGCTGGTGAACAGCTCGACCACGACCGGCTGCGGCGCCGCGTCCTGCGCGAGGACCGGGGAAGCGAGCCCGAATGCCGCGCCGAGCGCCACAAGTGCCAGTGTCCGTGTCATGCCTTGAAACCCGCTGCCTTCATGTCCCAAGCATTTAGGGCCTCGCGGGGCCGAGGGCCAATCAAGCATTTGCGATGGCGCGTGACCTGCAACCTGCCGGTCACAGCCCCGCCGCCGCCCCCGTCAGAGCCAGCGCCGCGTGCGCTCGAGATAGGCGTGCGCCTCGGCCCCGAAGAGCCGCCGCAGCAGCGCCTCCTCCTTCTCGATGAAGCGGACGGTGAGGACGCGGTGGAAGGCGAAGGGCAGGATCGCGGGCGTGAGCGCGCCGAGCCAGAGGACATACCCGGTCAGGAGGCCCAGGAGCCCGAGGTAGATCGGGTTGCGGCCGAGCCTGTAGGGCCCCTCGACGATCAGGGCGGAGGGCGTGTGATGCGGCTCGATCGTCGTCTTCCGCCGCCAGAACCAGAAGGCCGACCAGGCGATGAGGCCGAGCGAGGCCGCCACCAAGAGTAGGCCGGCCAAGCGCCAGACCGGCCCGAACGCCTCCACCAGCGGCAGCGCCCGGTCGAGGAGCCAGGCCAGCCCGAGAAACCCCAGCAGCCACACCGGCGGAAGGTCGGGAAAGCCCCTGAGCGGGCCGTCGAGGAGCCACCGGATCATCGCGCGTGTCCTCACAGCCGGTAGCCCCCGCTGACCGCCAGCACCTGCCCGGTGACGAAGGCCGCGTCGTCGGACAGCAGGAACGCGACGACGCCCGCGATGTCCTCGGGCCGCCCGATGCGCCCGAGGGGCGTCTCCCGCACGACCATGTCGACGATCTCGGCCGGCCGCGGCGCCTCGGTCTTTTCGATGAGGCCGGGGGCGACCGCGTTCACCCGGATGCCGAGGGGCCCGAGCTCCCGCGCGAAGGCCGCCGTCGCGCCGTCGAGCCCCGCCTTCGTCGCGGTGTAGGCGGCGGCGCCGAACGGCGGGCGGACCGCGTTCAGCGAGGAGATGTTGACGATGGCCCCGCCTGCGGTCATCGCGCCCCGCATCGCATCCATCAGCACGATGGGCGCGGTCAGGTTCACCTCGATCATCGCCCGGTGCGCCCCGGTCACTTCGCCGTCGGGCCCGGTCTCCAGCGCCGCGGCGTTGTTCACCAGCGCGTCGATCGCACCCTCGGCGCGCAGGCGCGCGACCAGCGCCTCGGCCGCGCCGGGACGCGACAGGTCGCAGGCGATCGCCCGTCCGCCGATCTCCGCCGCCAGCGCCTCCGCTTCGGCCAGCCGCGCATGCGCCGTCAGCACAACGTCCCAGCCGTCGCGCGCGAGGCGCCGCGCCACGGCCGCGCCGATGCCGCCCGCAGCCCCCGTGACCAGCACTCTCCGCATCGCCCTCTCCGCCATGTCCCCACGCAGCACGAAAAAGGGCCGGTCTGCAACCGGCCCCGTCCGTTTCGTCCTGTCGTCCCGGTCACTCGGCGGCGGCGGGCGCCTGCGCGAGGTTGCGGAGCACGTAGTGCAGCACGCCGCCATGCTCGATGTACTCGACCTCGACGGCCGTATCGATCCGGCACTTGAGCGTGATCTCCTTCGTCGAGCCGTCGCCGTAAGTGATGGTCGCAGGCACCTCGGCCAGCGGCGTCACGCTGTCGAGGCCGTGGATCGACACCGTCTCGTCGCCCTTCAGGCCGAGCGACTTGCGGGTGTCGCCGCCGGTGAACTCGAAGGGGATGACGCCCATGCCGACGAGGTTCGAGCGGTGGATGCGCTCGAAGTTCTCGGCCACGACCGCCTTGACGCCCAGAAGCGCCGTGCCCTTGGCCGCCCAGTCGCGCGAGGAGCCCGCGCCGTACTGCTCGCCCGCGAAGATCACGAGCGGCGTCCCCTCCTCCTGGTAGGCCATGGCCGCGTCGTAGATCGAGGCCTGCTTGCCGTCGGGCCCGAGCGTGTAGCCGCCTTCCACCCCGTCCAGCATCTCGTTCCGGATGCGGATGTTGGCGAAGGTGCCGCGCATCATCACCTCGTGGTTGCCGCGCCGCGAGCCGTAGGAGTTGAACTCCCGCGCGGGGACCTGGCGCTCGGTCAAGTAGCGGCCGGCGGGCGTCGTCTCCTTGAACGAGCCGGCGGGGCTGATGTGGTCGGTGGTGATCATGTCGCCGAGGATGGCGAGCACGCGCGCACCCTCGATGTTGGTGATCTTGCCGGGCTGCGCCCCCATGCCCTGGAAGTAGGGCGGGTTCTGGATGTAGGTCGAGGTCGCGGGCCAGTCGTAGGTCTCGGCTTGCGGCACCTGCACGCCCTGCCACTTCTCGTCGCCCTTGAAGACATCGGCGTATTTCGTCTGGAACGCCTCGCGGGTGACGGTCGCCTCGACGAGATCGGCGATCTCCTTCTGGGTCGGCCAGACGTCCCTGAGATAGACGTCACGCCCGTCCGGCGTCTGCGCGATCGGGTCGGTGGCGACGTTGATGTTCATGTCGCCCGCCAGCGCGTAGACCACCACGAGCGGCGGCGAGGCGAGGTAGTTCGCCCGCACGTCGGGACTGATCCGGCCCTCGAAGTTCCGGTTGCCCGACAGCACGCTCGTCGCGATCAGGTCGTTCTCGTTGATCGCCTTCGAGATCTCCGGCTGGAGGGGCCCCGAGTTCCCGATGCAGGTCGTGCAGCCGTAGCCCACGAGGTTGAAGCCGATGGCGTCGAGGTCCTCCTGCAGGTTCGCGGCCTCCAGATAGGCCGAGACCACCTGGCTTCCCGGCGCAAGCGAGGTCTTGACCCAGGGCTTGCGCGTCAGGCCCAGTTCGCGCGCCTTGCGCGCCACGAGGCCCGCGCCGATCATCACGTAGGGGTTCGAGGTGTTGGTGCAGGACGTGATCGAGGCGATCACCACCGAGCCGTCGCGGATCGTGTAGTCCTCGCCCTCGACCTTCGCGGTCTTGCGCGGATCGACCAGGGCGTCGGGCGTCGGCCCTTCCGAGGCCATGTCGGTCGCGCGGCTCGTCTCGTCCTCTCCGCGGAACTGCGCGACCACGTCGAAGAACGCGCCCGCCGCCTTGTCGAGCGGCGTGTAGTCCTGCGGCCGCTTCGGCCCCGAGATCGCGGGCACGATGGTGCCCATGTCGAGCGACAGCGTGTCGGTATAGACCGGCGCGTAGTCCGCGCCCCGCCAGAACCCGTTCTCCCTGGCGTAGGCCTCGACCAGCGCGATCACCTCCTCGGGACGCCCGGTGTTGCGCAGGTAGCGCAGCGTCTCGGCGTCGATCGGGAAGAAGCCGCAGGTCGCGCCGTATTCCGGCGCCATGTTGGCGATGGTCGCCCGGTCGGCGAGCGGCAGGTGGTCGAGGCCCGAGCCGTAGAACTCGACGAACTTGCCGACGACGCCCTTCTTGCGCAGCATCTGCACGACCTTGAGCACGA
This sequence comes from Roseicyclus sp., assembly GCF_052168335.1. Lineage (GTDB taxonomy): Bacteria > Pseudomonadota > Alphaproteobacteria > Rhodobacterales > Rhodobacteraceae > Roseibacterium. The sequence goes on from NZ_JBQLZP010000038.1 coordinate 5,207, forward strand.
GGTCGGTGCCCGTCGTCCCCTCGACCATCTCGCCGGTCAGCTCGAAGCCCACGACCTCGGGGATCAGCATCGAGATCGGCTGGCCGAGCATCGCGGCCTCCGCCTCGATCCCGCCGGCGCCCCAGCCGTGCACCGCCGCGCCATTCACCATCGTCGTGTGGCTGTCCGTGCCCACGAGCGTGTCGGGGTAGGCCACCGTCTCGCCCGCCTGGTCGGTGTCGAACCAGACCGTCTTGGCGAGGTATTCGAGGTTCACCTGGTGACAGATGCCGGTGCCGGGGGGCACCACGCGGAAGTTGTCGAAGGCCGACTGGCCCCACTTGAGGAACACGTAGCGCTCCATGTTGCGCTCGTATTCGCGGTCCACGTTCATCTGGAAGGCGCGCGGGTTGCCGAACTCGTCGATCATCACCGAGTGGTCGATGACGAGGTCCACGGGGTTCAGCGGGTTGATCTTCTGCGGGTCGCCGCCCAGCGCCTTGATCCCGTCGCGCATCGCGGCGAGGTCGACGACCGCCGGAACCCCGGTGAAGTCCTGCATCAGCACGCGCGCGGGCCGGTAGGCGATCTCGCGCGGGTTCTGGCCGCCCATCTTCGCCCAGTCGCTGAACGCCCTGATGTCGTCCACATGCACCGTCTTGCCGTCCTCGAAGCGGAGCATGTTCTCGAGCACGACCTTCAGCGCGGCCGGCAGCTTCGAGAAATCGCCGAGCCCCGCCTCTTCCGCAGCGGCGATGGAGTAGTAGGCATAGCTCCGGTCACCGACCTTGAGCGTCTTGCGGGTCTTCGCGGTATCGTGGCCGACGGTAATGGGCATCCAAGCCTCCCTTCATCCGGTCGCGGGCTGCGTCTGTCGCGGGCATCCTCTCGCCTCACCTGCCACCGGTCCGGATTCCGTTCAAGACCGGACAGGCAGGGTGCGACACTTTTTGTATGCAACGGCATACTAAGCCGCAAGTGGGCGTCGTGACGCGGGGGGCCGGCAGGCGCTTTTCACGATGGCGGGGATGGGCTACCGCTGTGCCGCGATGTTGCTCACGGTCACAGATCTCTCCTGCGCGCGCGGCCCGGCGCAAGTCCTCGCGGGCGTCGGCTTCGGCGTGGCCGCGGGCGAGGCGCTGATCCTGAGGGGGCCGAACGGGGCGGGCAAGACCACGCTCCTGCGGACGCTCGCGGGGCTGACCCCGCCGCTGGCGGGCGACATCGACTGCGCCCCCGACGCCATCGCCTACGCGGGCCACGCCGACGGGCTCAAGGCGCAGCTCACCGTGGCCGAGAACCTGCGCTTCTGGGCCGGCGCCTTCGCCACGCGCGACATCGGCCCCGCGCTCGACGCCTTCGACCTCCACCCCCTCGCCGACCGGCGCGCGGGCGAGATGTCGGCGGGGCAGAAGCGGCGGCTCTCGCTCGCGCGCCTGCTGGTCACCGGGCGTCCGGTCTGGTGCCTCGACGAGCCGACGGTCTCGCTCGACGTCGAGAACGTCGCCCGCTTCGCGCGCGCGGTCGAGGCCCACCTCGCCACCGGCGGCGCGGCGGTCATCGCGACCCACATCGACCTTGGCCTGCCGAACGCGCGGACGCTCGACGTGACGCCCTTCATGGCCAGGCGGCTCCGCGCGGACGATCCCTTCGGCGGCGACCCCTTCGGCGGCGACCCCTTCGCGGCGGAGAGCCTGCGATGACCGGCCTCCTCCGGCGCGACCTCGCGCTCGCCGTCCGCGCGGGCGGCGGCTTCGGCCTCAGCCTCGCCTTCTTCCTGATCTTCGCCACCCTCGTCCCCTTCGGCGTCGGCCCCGCCACCATGGTGCTCGAGACCATCGCGCCGGGCATCCTCTGGCTCGGCGCGCTGCTGGCCTGCCTCCTCTCGCTCGACCGGATCTTCCAGCTCGACTGGGAGGACGGGACGCTCGACCTCCTCGCCACCGCGCCCGTGCCGCTCGAGGGCGTGGCCGCGATCAAGGCGCTCTCGCACTGGATCACCACGGGCCTGCCGCTGGTGCTGGCGGCGCCCGTGCTCGGCCTCCTCCTCAACCTGCCCCTGCCGGCCTATCCCTGGCTCGTGGCCTCGCTGGCGCTCGGCACGCCCGCGCTCTCGGCCATCGGCACCTTCGGCGCGGCGCTGACCGTGGGCATCAAGCGCGGCGGGCTGCTCCTGTCGCTCCTCGTCCTGCCGCTCTACGTGCCGACGCTGATCTTCGGCGCGCTCGCCGTGATCCGCGGCGCCGAGGGGCAGGACGCCACCACCCCCCTCCTCCTTCTCGCCGGCATCACGCTCGGCTCGCTCGCCATCCTGCCCTTCGCCGCCGCAGCGGCACTCCGCGTCAACCTGCGCTGAGCCCCGCCCCTTCATCTTTCTTCAAATACGCCCTTCGGGACCGCCCGTCCCGCACGCGCCGGGCCCCGCGTCAATCTGCGCTAGGGCGCCGCATTGAGAGCGCTCACATCGCCCCGTAAAACCCGGGCCATGGCGTCGTTCTGGGAATACGCGAACCCGCGCAAGTTCATGTCCGTCTCGGGAGCTCTCCTCCCGTGGATCTGGGGCATCGCGGCGCTGTGCCTGGCGGTCGGCCTCGTCTGGGGCTTCTTCTTCACGCCGAACGACTTCCGCCAGGGCTCGACGGTCAAGATCATCTACGTCCACGTCCCCTCCGCCATCATGGCGGTGAACGCCTGGTTCATGATGCTCGTGACCTCGCTCATCTGGCTCATCCGCCGCCACCACGTCTCGGCGCTGGCCGCCAAGGCCGCGGCGCCCGTGGGCATGGTCTTCACCGTCATCGCGCTCGTCACCGGCGCGATCTGGGGCCAGCCGATGTGGGGCACCTGGTGGGAATGGGACCCGAGGCTCACCTCGTTCCTGATCCTCTTCCTGTTCTATCTCGGCTACATGGCGCTCTGGGAGGCGGTCGAGAACCCCGACGCTGCGGCCGACCTCACCGCCGTCCTCTGCCTCGTCGGCTCGGTCTTCGCGGTGATCTCGCGCTATGCGCTGGTGTTCTGGAACCAGGGCCTCCACCAGGGCGCGACGCTCTCGCTCGACCGCGAGCAGAACATCGCCAACGTCTTCTGGTATCCGCTCGTCACCGCGCTCGCGGGCTTCGGCTTCCTGTTCCTCGCGCTGGTGCTCTACCGCACCCGGACCGAGATCCGCGCCCGCCGCCTCAAGGCCCTCATCGCCCAGGAGAGGATGGCCTGATGCCCGATCTCGGACCCTACGCCGTCGAGGTGCTGTCGGCCTATGCCGCCTCGATCCTCCTTCTTGTCGTGATCGTGATCGCCTCGGTCTGGAAGGCGCGGCGCGTCCTGCGCAAACTCTCGTCCGTCGAAGAGCGGCGCGGAAAGACGTCATGAAGTTCAACTGGCTGATGGTGCTGCCGCTGATCCTGTTCGTCGGGGTCGCGGGGATCTGGTTCTGGCAGTTGCAGAACAACCAGTTCGCCCAGCAGCAGGGCGTGGACACCACCGCGCTGCCCTCGGCCCAGCAGGGGCGCGCAGCGCCGGACCTGGACCTCGATCCGCTCGCCGACAACACGCTCCTGACCCGCGACATGCTGGAGGGGAACGGCCTCGTCGCCGTGAACTTCTTCGCCTCCTGGTGCCCGCCCTGCCGGGCCGAGCATCCGGTCCTGACGGCGCTCGCCGAGGCGGGCCTGCCGCTCTACGGCGTGAACTACAACGACCGGGTGGACCAGGCGCTGTCCTTCCTCGACGAGCTCGGCAATCCCTACGACGCCATCGGCCGCGACGACCGGGCGGGCAACGGCATCAACTGGGGCATCGTCGCCATGCCCGAGACCTTCTTCATCGACGACACGGGCACGGTCGTCCTGCATTTCCGCGGCCCCGTCACCCGGCGCGCCATCGAGAACCAGATCGCCCCCCGCCTGGCCGAGGCCGGCCACGCCCTGCCCGAGATCCCGGCCCTCACGGAATGACCCTTTCCGCCGCCGCGCCCGCGGGGTAATCCCCGAAGGACGGAGGGGACGGAAGATGGACAATCTCAAGGGCATGGCGTGGATGACGCTGGCCATGCTGGCCTTCGCGCTCACCGACATGTTCATCAAGCTCACCGTGGACCGCCTGCCCGTGGGCCAGGTCCTGATGGTCTTCGGCATCGGCGGCGCGATCGTCTTCGGCATCGCCGCCCGCGCGCAGGGGGCGCGGCTTCTCTCGCCGATGCTCTGGAGCGGGCCGGTCATGGCGCGCAACGCCTGCGAGATCCTCGGGACCGTCTGCTTCGTCATCGCGCTCTCGCAGATCGAGCTCAGCCTCCTCTCCGCCGTGATCCAGGCCAATCCGCTCCTCGTGACGCTCGGCGCGGCGCTGTTCTTCGGCGAGAAGGTCGGCTGGCGGCGCTGGCTCGCCATCGGGATCGGGCTGGCGGGCGTGCTCGTCATCATCCGCCCCGGCTATGCGGGGTTCGAGCCCGCGACGCTCTGGGCGGTCGGCGCGGTGATCGGACTCGCGGGGCGCGACCTCGCCACGCGGCCGATCCCGCGCGAGGTCTCGACGCTGCTGCTCGGCGCCTGGGGCTTCGTGGCGGTGACGCTCGCGGGGGCCGTGCTGCTGGCGCTCTCGGGCGGCGCGGCGGTGCCCGACCGGACCGAGGGCTTCCAGCTTCTCGGCGCGCTCCTCTGCTCGCTCGTCGCCTACTACGCGATCACCTCGGCCATGCGGGTCGGCGAGGTCTCGGCCGTCACGCCCTTACGTTACACGCGCCTCGTCTTCGCCTTCGTCATCGCCGCCCTCGCCTTCGGCGAGATCCCGGACGGCTGGACGCTGATCGGCGCGGCGATCGTGATCGCCACCGGCCTCTACACCTTCTGGCGCGAGGCGCAGGTGCGGCGAGCGGCCCGGGCCTGACCCCTTTTCACGCGGGGCCCGCGCCGCTAGGAACGGGCCGAAGCCTGAACCCCGAAGGGACCGGACCCCATGAGCACCATCATCGACATCCACGCCCGCGAGATCCTAGACAGCCGCGGCAACCCGACCGTCGAGGTCGACGTGACGCTCGAGGACGGCTCGATGGGCCGCGCGGCGGTGCCCTCGGGGGCCTCCACGGGCGTCCACGAGGCGGTCGAGCGGCGCGACGGCGACACGTCGCGCTACCTCGGCAAGGGCGTGCTCGAGGCGGTCGCGGCGGTGAACGGCGAACTGGCCGAGGCGCTGGTGGGCTTCGACGCGACCGAGCAGGAGGCCATCGACGCCGCCATGATCGAGATCGACGGCAGCGCGAACAAGGGCCGCCTCGGCGCGAACGCGATCCTCGGGGTCAGCCTCGCGGTCGCCAAGGCGGCGGCCGAGTTCACCACCCAGCCCCTCTTCCGCTACGTGGGCGGCACCGCGGCCCATGTCCTGCCGGTCCCGATGATGAACATCATCAACGGCGGCGAGCACGCGGACAACCCGATCGACATCCAGGAATTCATGATCATGCCGGTGGGCGCGGCCAGCCTCTCGGAGGCCGTGCGCATGGGCTCGGAGATCTTCCACACGCTGAAGAAGGAGCTGTCGGGCGCCGGCCTCTCCACCGGCATCGGCGACGAGGGCGGCTTCGCGCCGAACCTCTCCTCGGCCCGCGACGCGCTCGACTTCATCCTGCGCGCCGTCGAGAAGGCGGGCTACACGCCCGGCGACGACGTCATGCTGGCGCTCGACTGCGCCGCGACGGAATACTTCAAGGACGGCCGGTACGTCATGGAAGGCGAAGGGAAAACCTTCACCTCGGACGATAACGTGGCCTATCTCGAGGCGCTGGTCAGCGACTACCCGATCCTGTCGATCGAGGACGGCTGCGCCGAGGACGACTGGGACGGCTGGGCGACGCTGACCGAGGTGCTGGGCCACCGCGTGCAGCTCGTCGGCGACGACCTCTTCGTGACGAACCCGAAGCGCCTCGCCGAGGGGATCGAGCGGAACTGCGGCAACTCGCTCCTCGTGAAGGTGAACCAGATCGGCACGCTGTCCGAGACGCTGGCCGCCGTGAACCTCGCCCACCGCAACCGCATGACCTGCGTGATGTCGCACCGCTCGGGCGAGACCGAGGACGCGACCATCGCCGACCTCGCCGTGGCGACGAACTGCGGGCAGATCAAGACGGGCTCGCTCGCGCGTTCGGACCGGCTGGCCAAGTACAACCAGCTCATCCGCATCGAGGAGATGCTGGGCGAGACCGCGCACTACGCCGGCCGGTCGATCCTGCGGAGCTGATGCTCCGCATCGTGGAACCAAGGGGGGCGGCCCAGATGGCCGCTTTCCGAGCAATGTCATGGGATTACCGGGCGTTCCTCGCGTCCCTTCCGCCGCCCGACGACGCCGCCGTCCTGTCAGCCTACCCGGAGGAGCGGTTCCGCGCCGTGCTGGAGGCGGCAGAGGTCGCCAACCGCCCGCCGAAGGGAATGATGCGCCTCGTCCTGAAGGGCGGCGCGCCCGTCGGCTGCGGCACGGTGCAGACGCTCGCCCCCGGCGACGCCGAGATCAAGCGCGTCTGGATCGCGCCCGCCGCGCAGGGCACGGGCGCGGGGCGGCGCCTCATGGAGCGGCTGGTGCAGGACTGCCGCGACCTCGGCTTCCGCCGCATCCTGATGGACACGGGCCGCGCGCTGACGGCGGCGCAGGCGCTCTACGACCGGATGGGCTTCGTCCGGCGCGGCCCCTACCGGGAGATGCCGGAGGAGGTCGCGCGCCGCCTCGTCTTCTACGAGATGCCGCTCGACTGATCCCGCTTCGCGTGCCACCTTCGCGGCCATGCTCAAGGCCCTGATCTTCGACGTCTTCGGCACCTGCGTGGACTGGCGGGGTTCCGTCGCGCGCGAGGTGGCGAAGGTCCTCCCGGACCTCGACGCCGCCGCCTTCGCGAGCGCGTGGCGGGCGGAGTACGACCCCGCCATGGCGCGCATCCGCGACGGCGGGCGGGGATACGTGCCGCTCGACGACCTGCACCTCGAGAACCTGCACCGCGTGGCCGCCGCCTTCGGCGTGACCGCGCCCGACCACCTCAACGCGGCGTGGGAGCGGCTCGATCCCTGGCCCGACGTGGTGCCGGGACTGACCGCGCTGAAGGCGCAGCGCATCGTCGCGCCCTGCTCCAACGGGTCCATCGCGCTGATGACGCGGCTCGCGCGCTGGGGCGGGCTGCCCTGGGACTGCATCCTCGGCGCCGAGATCGCGCGGGACTACAAGCCGAAGCCGCAGGTCTACCTCGCCGCCTGCGCCGCCCTGCGCCTCGACCCCTCCGAGGTGATGATGGTCGCCGCCCACAACGACGACCTCGCCGCCGCGCGCGCGGCGGGCCTCGCCACCGGCTTCGTGCCGCGCCCGACCGAGCACGGGCCGGCGCAGGTCACGGACCTCGCCCCGGCCGCCGACTGGGACGTGGTGGCCGGGGATTTCCGCGACCTCGCCCGGCGACTCGGACCCTGACGCGGCGGCGTGTTTGACACTTCGTCCGGGCGGATGGAAACTCCCCGCGCGGAGGAGGGGACCATGCCGCTGGACGTGCTGCTGATCCTGGTCGTGGGCGGCATCGCAGGCATCGCCCTGCTGCTGCAACTCCTCGGCTATTCGCGCGCCGAGCCCTTCACCGAGGAGACCGCCCGCGCCGCCTGGGACCGGGCCGAGCCCGACGTGCCCGCGCGCGCCGTCCACCTTTCGGACGACCGCATGGCCGCGCTGGTCGAGACCGGACGCGGCCCCGCCATCGTCTGGCACATGGGCGCCGACACGACCGCGCACTGGCTGAAGGGCGCGCGCGCCTCGCGCTCGAACACCGGGCTGCGCATCCTCCTGAACGACTTCGCCGCGCCTTCCGTGCGGGTGAAGCTGTCGCCCGGCGCCACCAGCCGCTGGCTCGCCCTGATCGAGGGCGGCCAGGCAACCCCACCCGAGGAGCCGCACGCCGCATGACCGACACGCTCAGCTACCCCGACGTGGTGCAACTCGCCGTCCCGTTCTTCATCGCGCTGATCCTGGTGGAGCTTCTGTGGATCCACCTCGCCCGGCGCGGCGGCCGTTACGAGACGCGGGACGCCGTGACCTCGCTCGTCATGGGCGCGGGCAACGTGGCCGAGGGGCTGTTCCTCGGCTTCGTCGCCTGGGCCTTCTTCATGGCGCTCTGGGAGATCACGCCGCTCGACCTCGGCACCAGCGTCTGGGTCGTGATCCTCTGCTTCGTGCTGGACGACCTGCGCTACTACTGGGTGCACCGCTTCGGGCACCGCATCCGCTGGGTCTGGGCCAGCCACGTCAACCATCATTCGAGCCAGCACTACAACCTGACGACCGCGCTCCGGCAGACATGGACGGGGACCTTCACCTTCATGATGATCGTGCGCGCGCCGCTGATCCTGCTGGGGTTCCACCCGGCGATGGTGCTGTTCTGCGGGGGGCTGAACCTGATCTACCAGTTCTGGATACACACCGAGGCCATCGGGCGGATGCCGCGCTGGGTCGAGGCGGTGATGAACACGCCGAGCCACCACCGCGTCCATCACGGGCGCAATCCGCGCTACCTCGACGCCAACTACGCGGGCGTCTTCATCGTCTGGGACAGGCTCTTCGGCACCTTCGTGCCCGAGCGCGCGGACGAGAAGCCCGATTACGGCCTCGTCCAGAACCTCGGCACGTTCAACCCGCTGCGCGTCGCCTTCCACGAATGGGCCGCGATCCTGCGCGACGTGACGCGCCCGGGGCTGACCCTGCGCGAGCGGGTCATGTATGCCGTTGCGCCGCCGGGATGGAGCCATGACGGCTCGCGCCTGACCTCCGGGCAGATCAAGGCCCGCCACCTCGCCCGCCACCCGGAGGACCGGGGCACCCCCGGCTTCGCCGTGGCGCGGAGCGAGCCCGCCGAGTGAGTCAGGCGGCGAAGCGGCGCGGGTCGTAGGGGGCGAGGAGCGCGCCGAAACGGTCTCCGCCCGCGATCAGGTCCGCCACCGCCTCGCCCGCGATCGCGGCGAGCGTGACGCCCGAATGCATCACGGCGAGGAACAACCCCTCGGGCCCCGCGCGGCCGATCACCGGCCGCCCGTCGCCCGGCATCGGGCGGTTGGCGATGGCGATCCGCTGCCAGTCGAGCGCGAGGCCCGGGAACAGCGCCTCGACCGCGCCCTTCGCCTGCGCCGCCGTCGCCTCGGGGCCCAGGTCCAGCCGTTCGGCATCGTCGCCCTGGTGCGAGACGGCGCCGGGCGCGAGGATGCGGCCCGCGGCGTCCTGCCGGATCTCGCGCGCAGGCGCGACGAGGATCGTGTCCGTCACGCGCGGGACCGGGCGGCTGACCATCATCGCGCCGGGTCGGGTCAGCATCGGCAGGGCGAGGCCGTGCGGTTCCACCAGGGCGGGTGCGCCGCAGCCCGCCGCGACGATCACCGCGTCCGCCGCGACCTCGCCCCAGGTCGTGCGGAGCCCGGTCACGCGGCCCGCCCGCGCCGTCACCGCCTCGACCCGCGCGCCGAGCATCAGGCGCGCGCCTGCGTCCTCGGCCCGCGCCAGCAGCGCCCGCGCGGCGGATGCCGGCTCGACCGACCCCTCCTCCGGGAAGGCCAGCGCCAGCTCCGGCGCGACGGCGAGCCCCGGCACCCGGTCGCGGAGCGCGTTCATCCCCAGCCGCTCGACCCGGTAGCCGTGGCCCTCCAGCTCCGCCGCCTGCGCTTCGAGCCCGGCGGCGTCATGTTCCCAGCTCACCGCGCCCTGCCAGTCGAGGCCGGGCACCTCCCCGAGCCGCCGCCAGGCCGCCATCCCCTCGCGCCGCAGGCGGTGGTGGTGTGCGTCGAGGTAGAAGCTCGCGTTGATCCAGCCGAAGGAGCATTCGGTCGCCCCCCCGCCCGCCCCGATGGCGAGCACGTCGCACCCGGCCTCGGCGAGGCGGAAGGCGATGGCGGCGCCGAGGATGCCGGTTCCGACGACGACAGTTTTCATGGCCTCCTCCGGGCGTTACGGTCGAAGCCTAACCGCTCCGCCACGGGGGACCAGCCGGAAATGACCGCAGACGGGATCATCGCGACGCTCGGGCTCCAGCCCCATCCCGAGGGCGGGCACTACCGCCAGACCTGGGCGGCGGACAATGCGGGGCGGCCCACGGGCACCTGCATCTACTTCCTCCTCAAGGCGGGCGAGCGGAGCCACTGGCACCGCGTCGACGCGGCCGAGATCTGGCTCTGGCACGCGGGCGCGCCGCTGATCCTGTCGATGGCGGAGACCGAGGCGGGACCGGCGGGCGACCATCTCCTGACGCCCGACCTGACCGAAGGCCGGCCGCAGATCGTGGTGCCCGAGGGCCATTGGCAGGCGGCGCGGAGCACGGGGGACTACACGCTCGTCTCCTGCACCGTCTCGCCGGGCTTCCGCTTCGAGGGGTTCGAGCTTGCGCCCCCGGGCTTCGACATCCCGCGCGAATGACGCCCCGACCGCGCGGCGCGCGCGCGATGCACCATGAGACGGGCCCGGAGCGGCCCCGAGCGAGGGGTTCGAACGGGCCGCGAGGAGGAGCCTCGCAAGGCGCGCGCACGGGCGAGGCCGCGCGCGCGAGGCACCATGAGGCGGGCCCGGAGCGTCCCCCGAGCGAGGGCGTTTGCGCGGGCCGCCAGGAGATGGCTCGCCGGAGACGCGCGCGCGCAAGGCCCGCGCATGAGGCACTTCGGCCAGGCCCCTGAAAGAGGCCATCAGAACCGCTCGAGCGGGGGCGCTCGGCGGGAGCCTCGCGAGAGGCGCCACGCGAGCGACGCCCCGTGAGGGAGGCCCTTTGATGGAGGCCCCGCGGCGGAGGCGCCGTGGCGGAGGCGCCCCATGATCGGGGCCTCGTGACCCGGGCCTTGTGACGGGGGCGCCGCGCCCCATCATCCGGACCAAGGCCTCCTGACCGAGGCGCTGCGGCCGAGACCCCGCACCTCCGCTCCCCAGTCGAGGATCACTGCGCACCCCCCCTGTCCAGCTTCTTGCTCAGCCCCCTGCCCAAGCCCTCTGCCCAAGCCCCCTGCCCAAGCCCTCTGCCCAAGCCCTCTGCCCAAGCCCTCTGCCCGACGTCCCCCGCAAACGCCCCTTGAGGGCGACCCCGCGGCTGGGGCACCTTGATCGAGGCCCTCGCGTGGGGCCGCAGCCCCTCGAGGCACCGTGACCGAAGCCCCCGGCCACCCCGCCTCCGTCAGGGAAGCCCACCCCCCCCCGCAAACGCCCCTTGAGCGGGACCCCGCGGCTGGGGCACCTTGGCGATGGCCCTCCCGTGGGGCCGCATCCCCCGAGGCCCCGTGACCGAAGCCCCCGACCACCGCGCCTCCGTCAGGGAAGCCCACCCCCCGCAAACGCCCCTTGAGCGGGACCCCGCGGCTGGGGCACCCTGACGGAGGCCCTCCCGTGGGGCCGCATCCCCCGAGGCCCCGTGACCGAAGCCCCCGGCCACCGCGCCTCCGTCAGGGAAGCCCACCCCCCCGCAAACGCCCCTTGAGCGGGACCCCGCGGCTGGGGCACCTTGGCGATGGCCCTCCCGTGGGGCCGCATCCCCCGAGGCCCCGTGACCGAAGCCCCCGACCACCGCGCCGTCCTCGCCGCGCTCCCGCCCGAGCGGCGCGCGTCGCTGACCGAGCGGTCGGACCGCGCGGGCCTGATCCACCTTGCGGGGCATCTGGGGGCGATCGTCCTCCTCGGGCTGCCGGTCGCCCTGCAACTCCCGTTCTGGCCGCTCTTCCTCATGCCGCTCGGCATCGCGCAGGTGTTCCTCTTCACGCTGTCGCACGAATGCACGCACCGCACGCCCTTCCGCACCGGCTGGATCAACGACGCGGCGGGCCACGCGGTCAGCCTGCCGCTCGTCCTGCCCTTCGCGTGGTTCCGCGCGTTCCACCTCGCGCATCACCGCTTCACGAACGACCCCGACCGCGACCCCGAGCTCGAGGGCGGCCCGCGCCCCGGCACGGCGGGAGCGCTGGCCTGGCACCTGACGGGGCTGCCCTACTGGTGGGGCATGGCGAAGCTTGTCTGGGCCAACGCGCGCGGCCGCCTCGACGCGCCCTACCTGCCCGAGGGACGCAAGCCCGCCATGATCCGTGAGGCGCGCGTGCTCCTCGGCCTCTACGGGCTGATCGGCCTGAGCCTCCTTCTCAGCCCGCTGGCGCTCTGGCTCTGGATCGTCCCCGCGCTGCTCGGGCAGCCCTTCCTGCGGGTCTACCTCCTGGCCGAGCACGGGCGCTGTCCGCCCGTCGCCGACATGCTCGAGAACTCGCGCACGACCTTCGCGAGCCGCCTGACCCGCGCGCTGGCCTGGAACATGCCCTTCCACGCCGAGCACCACAGCTATCCCGACGTGCCCTTCCCCCGCCTGCCCGACCTGCACCGGGACCTCGCGCCGCACCTGCGTACGACCGCGCCCGGATACCCGGCCTTCGCGCGGGACTACGCCGCCTCGCTCCCCCATCGCGCGCCGTGATGGGAGACATTCCCATTTCCGTCTCGCAGCGGCCCGCGCCCTGCGCTAGGCCCGTGCCATGACGACCCCAGCCCAGCACTCCGGTGACACGCCCGCAGGCTTCGCCTTCGCGGTCTCGGCCTATGTCCTCTGGGGCGGGCTGCCGATCTACATGAAGGCGATCGAGCACATTCCGCCGGTCGAGATCATCGCGCACCGCGTGCTGTGGTCGGTGCCGGTCGCGGGGCTCGTGCTCATCGCGCTCCGCCGCACCTCGGACCTCGGGCGCGCGCTCCGCGACCCGCGCATGGTGGGGATGGCGGCGCTGACGGCGACGATGATCAGCCTCAACTGGGGCGTCTACGTCTGGGCCATCGCCAACGATCACGCCCTCGACGCCGCGCTCGGCTACTACATCAACCCGCTCTTCTCGGTGCTTCTCGGCGCGGTCGTCCTGCGCGAGAGGCTCGCGCCCGCGCAATGGGTCGCGGTCGGCCTGGCCGCCGTCGCCGTCGCGATCCTGACCGTGGCCTCGGGCGTCGTGCCCTGGGTCGCGCTGGTGCTCATGGGGTCCTTCGGGATCTACGGCTACCTCAGGAAGACGCTGCCCATCGGCCCGAACCAGGGCTTCCTGCTCGAGGTGCTGCTCCTTTCGCCCTTCGCGCTGGCCTATGTCCTGTGGCTCGGGCCGGAGGGGCATTTCCTGACGACCGGCCGCTTCGACACGCTCATGCTGATCGGCTGCGGCGTGGTGACGGCGGTGCCGCTGATCCTCTATGCCAACGGGGCCAAGGGGCTGAAGCTCTCGACCATCGGCATCCTGCAATACATCGCGCCGACGCTCATCATGCTGGTGGCCGTCTTCGTCTTCGCCGAGCCCTTCGGCCCGGCCCGCGCGGTAGCCTTTCCGCTGATCTGGCTGGCGCTGGTGATCTACACCGTCTCGCTGGTGCGCACTGCGCGGGCCCGCGCGCGGCCTAGGGGACCGAGCGCCGCCCGCCGCCCACGGGGGCCGCGACGCCCGTGCTTCCCGGCGCGCTCGTCGGCATCCCGTTCAGCACGCGCGCGGCGAGATAGGCGAAGGCCTGCGCCTCGAGGAAGTCGCCGTCGAGGCCCACCGCCTCGACCGCGTGGACCGGGCATTTCAGCGCCGCGCGGAGGCCCGACATCATCGCCCCGTTCCGCCTCCCGCCCCCGGTGACCAGAAGCTGCGCGGGCGCCTCGGGCAGGTGGACCATGGCCCGCGCCACCGACGCCACCGCGATGGCGGTGAGCGTCGCGACCGCATCCGCGTCGGGCAACGGCGCCAGAACGTCGAAGAGATCGGCGAAATCGTTCCGGTCGAGCGACTTCGGCGGCATCCGCGCGAAGTAGCGCGCGCCCATCGCCGCCTGCACCACGTCGCGCGCGACGCGGCCGGTCTTCGCGAGCGCCCCGTCCGCGTCGAAATCGCCGAGGCCGCGCGCGCGCATCACGTCGTCGATGGGCGCATTCGCGGGCCCCGTGTCGAAGGCGAGGAGCGCGCCGGGCGCCTCGGGCGCCTCCGCCTGCGGATCGGCCCAGGTGATGTTGCCGACGCCGCCGAGGTTGAGGAAGGCCAGCGGCCCGCCCGCCCCGATCAGCCGCGCGCAGGCCCAGTGGTAGAAGGGCGCGAGCGGCGCGCCCTGCCCGCCCATCGCCATGTCGGTCGAGCGGAAGTCCCAGACGACCATCCGGCCCGTCAACTCCGCGAGCCGCGCGCCGTCGCCCGCCTGGTGCGTCCGCCGGTTGTCGGGATCGTGGGAAAGGGTCTGGCCGTGGAAGCCGATGGCCGCCACGTCCTCGAGCCCTGCGCAGACCTCGGCATGGGCCGCCTCCACGACACGGGCGGCGGCCTCGGCCCTGTCGTCGCCGGGCCAGGTGCCGAGGGCCTCGCGGATCGTCGCGCGCTCGGTCGCGGAATAGGGGCGATAGCGCGTCTCGCCGAGCGCCAGGATGTCTAGCCCGTCGGTGTCGACCACGGCGAGGTCGACGCCGTCCATGGAGGTGCCCGACATGCATCCCGCGATGCACCGGACCGTCCTTTCGCGCCCCTTCCCCTTCATCCCCTCGCCCGCTATAGCCCGTCGAGGCCGAAGAATGGACGTGACGGACATGACCTACCAGCCCAAATCCGACTTCCTTCGCATCGTCATCGAGCGCGGTTTCCTCGCCGATTGCAGCGACCTCGAGGGGCTCGACGCACGCCTCCTCGCGGGTCCGGTGACGGCCTATATCGGCTATGACGCCACGGCGAAGTCGCTGCACGTCGGCCACCTTCTGAACATCATGCTCCTGCGCTGGTTCCAGACGACCGGGAACCGGCCGATCACGCTGATGGGCGGGGGCACGACGAAGGTGGGCGACCCCTCCTTCCGCGCCGACGAGCGCCCGCTCCTGACGGCCGAGGCGATCGATGCCAACATCGACAGCCTCAAGAACGTCTTCGCGAAGTATCTCGACTATGGGACGGGCGCGACCGGCGCGGTGATGCTGAACAACGCCGAGTGGCTCGACGGGCTGAACTACCTCGAGTTCCTGCGCGACATCGGGCGGCACTTCTCGGTCAACCGGATGCTCTCCTTCGAGAGCGTGAAGTCGCGCCTCGACCGGGAGCAGAGCCTGAGCTTCCTCGAATTCAACTACATGATCCTGCAGGCCTACGACTTCCTCGAGCTGCACCGCCGCGAGGGGTGCCTGCTGCAGATGGGCGGCTCGGACCAGTGGGGCAACATCCTGAACGGTGTGGACCTCGCGCGCCGGGTGATGGACGCAGAGCTCTTCGCGCTGACCACGCCGCTCCTGACCACGTCGGACGGCAAGAAGATGGGAAAGACCGCGCAAGGTGCCACCTGGCTCAACGCCGATCTCCTTTCGCCCTACGAGTTCTGGCAGTTCTGGCGCAACGCGACGGACGCGGACGTGGGCCGGTTCCTCAAGCTCTACACCGAGCTTCCGCTGGCCGAGTGCGAGCGGCTCGGCGCCCTCGGCGGGTCGGAGATCAACGCGGCCAAGATCGTGCTGGCGAACGAGGTCACGGCGCTCTGCCACGGGCGGGAGGCGGCGGAGGCCGCCGAGGCCACCGCGCGCGAGGTCTTCGAGCGGGGCGGCATGGGCGAGGACCTGCCCACCCTCTCGCTCAGCGCGGCCGAGGTCGGCGACGGCATCTCCATCGTCCAGCTCATCACCCGCACGGGCCTGGCGAAGTCCGGCAAGGACGCCAAGCGCCTGATCGCCGAGGGCGGCGCGCGGATGAACGACGCGGCGCTCACCGACGCGGGCCTCGTGCTCGGCACCGCCGACCTCGCCAGCCCGCTGAAGCTCTCGGCCGGCCGCAAGCGCCACGCGCTCGTCGTGCTCGAGGGCTGAGCGGGCCTTGGTGATCGCGCCCTCGGGTCCTGACCGGCGAAGAGAGGACACCCGCGCCGACAGCGTGGAGGCAGCGCGGCATTCTGCTGTCACCGGGTCCTGCCCAACCTCCGACCCGAGGAGAGCGCATTCCTAGCGGACTGCGCGGCGGCACGCCCGGAAGGCTTCGGCGCAGCGGCCCCAAGGGCTCGGGCGTTGCGCCCGGCGGGCCCTGGCAACACCGGGGACACACCGGGCAGGCCCCGGGCCCGCGCACATCGACCGCGGCGGGGGGCACGACCCGGACGGGCGCCGTCCGCGCGGACCTCGTGGGCCGATCTGGCTCCCGGTCGGCTGCGGGCGCGTCATTCCCCCGGATCGCGGCGTCTTAACCCCGGATTCACCACGCGCGCAGAGCATCCGGGGCATGGTTCCCGATCCTCCCGCCCGTCGCCCCCTGCCCGATCTCGCGCCGCTCCAGCAATCGGAGGTCTGGGCGGAGGCGCTCCGGCGCCTCGGGGCGGAGGTGGTGGGGCTCGGGCCGGACACGGGCGGCCATGCCGTCCTGCGCACCCTTCCGCTGCTCGGCCGCACGGCGATGATCACGCGCGGGGGCACGGGGATCTCCGTCGCGGCCGCACGTGGGCTCCGCGCGGCGCTCGGCGCAAGGCACCTCGTGATCCACGCCGAGACGGAGCGCGACGGCGAGGCGCTCGCCGGGGCGGGGTTCCGGCGCATCGCCCCGCCGCGCCGTGTGGCGGAGCTCGACCTCGACGCGCCGCCTGAGGTGCTGGCCGCGCGGATGTCGGTCAAGTGGCGCAACCGGCTGCGCCACGCGCTCGGGCAGGGCCTCGAGGTGCGCCGCCGCCCGATGCCTCCCGATCCGCGCCACTGGCTCTTCGCGGCGGAGGCGGAGGCCGCGCGCCGCCGCCGCGTCCGGCCGATGCCGCCCGTCCTCGTGGCCGCCCTCTGCGACGTGGCGCCCGGCACTGGACAGATCTTCACCGTCACCCGCCGGGGGGAGCGTCTGGCCGCCATGCTGTTCCTCCGCCACGGCGACGCGGCGACCTACCAGACCGGCTGGACCTCCGCCGCGGGGCGCGCGCTGTCGGCTGGCAACCTCTGCCTCTGGCGCGCGATGGTCGAGCTGCGGGAACTGGGTGTCGCGCGGATCGACCTCGGCGCGGCGGATGCGGGGCTCGCGCCCGGCCTCGCGCGGTTCAAGACCGGGGCGGGCGGCGTCGTCCGTCCGCTGGGCGGAAGCTGGCTCCGCTCCGCCTGGCTGCCGGGCCCGCGGGCGCCCCGCTTCAGCCGAGCGATCCCGCGCGCCCGCCGCCTCCGCGCGCTCA
>NZ_JBQLZP010000039.1:0-15948 GCF_052168335.1 Roseicyclus sp.
AGCCGGACAGCAAGGAGGACGAGACGGTGGAGCGACGGCAGGAGGAGCAGCGGGACGAGCGCGGGCGGCCCCCTTTGCCCGAGCCGGGCCTCGGCAGTCCGCTCGAGGCCGCCATCGCCAGCCGCGAGCGGCGCAGCCTCGCCATGGTCAAGGCCGCGCTGGACCGGGGCGACGCGCTGCTCGCGTTCCAGCCGGTCATGCGCGCCGATGGTGGCGGGATCGCCTTCCACGAGGGCCTGATCCGCATCCTCGACGAGACGGGGCGCGTCATCCCCGCGCGGGACTTCATGCCCGACGTGGTGGACCACGAGATCGGGCGGAGGATCGACTGCGCGGCGCTCGAGGCGGGGCTCCGCGCGCTCTGCGACGATCCCGGCCTCCGTCTGGCGGTCAACATGTCGGCGCGCTCCATCGGCTATCCCGACTGGATTTCGATCCTGCGCCGCGTCCTGCGCCGTCACCCCGAAGCGGTGGAGCGGCTCATCCTCGAGCTGACAGAGGAGTCGGTCATGCTCGTCCCCGAGATCGTCTCGGTCTTCATGAAGGACATGCAGGACAAGGGGATCACCTTCGCGCTCGACGATTTCGGGGCGGGCAACACGGCGTTCCGGCATCTCAAGCACCTGTGCTTCGACATGCTGAAGATCGACGGACAGTTCGCGCGGGACATCGCCAGCGACGCAGACAACCAGGTGCTCTACGAGGCGCTGATCGCGCTGGCGCGCAACTTCGACATGCTCCTGGTCGCCGAGGCCGTCGAGACGCGGGAGGAGGCGGAGTGGCTCGTGCGCGCGGGCGTCGACTGCCTCCAGGGCTACTACTACGGCGTGCCCTCGCTCACCCCGCCCGCCGCCGCGCTGCGGACGGAGGCGGAGCCGCGCCGCGCCTGACCCCCGAGCGCCGCCTGAGACACACTGTCCGTTGTGCCGGACCCCCGCGGCCCTTATCACCGGCGCGAGTGGCCGCACGTCCTTTCGCCCGAGAAGGGTGGCCCGCGGGACCTGGATCGCGGCCGGGAATCGGCACGCCGGCGGAAAGCCGGCTCGAGTACAGGGAAAGGACCCCATGACCAACGTCGTCATCGCAAGCGCAGCGCGCACGCCCGTCGGAAGCTTCCTCGGCTCCTTCGCCAACACGCCCGCGCACGAGCTCGGGCGCGTGGTGCTCGAGGCGGTGGTCGAGCGCGCGGGCGTCGACAAGGCGGAGGTGTCGGAGACGATCCTCGGCCAGGTCCTGACCGCCGCGCAGGGCCAGAACCCCGCCCGCCAGGCGCATATCAACGCGGGCCTCCCGAAGGAGAGCGCCGCCTGGGGCATCAACCAGGTCTGCGGCTCGGGCCTCCGGGCCGTGGCGCTCGGCGCGCAGCACATCATGCTGGGCGACGCCGCCATCGTGATCGCGGGCGGGCAGGAGAACATGTCGATGAGCCCCCATGCCGCGAGCCTGCGCCAGGGGCAGAAGATGGGCGACATGTCCTACATCGACACGATGATCCGCGACGGCCTCTGGGACGCCTTCAACGGCTACCACATGGGCCAGACCGCCGAGAACGTCGCGCAGCAGTGGCAGATCAGCCGCGAGATGCAGGACGAGTTCGCCGTGGCGTCGCAGAACAAGGCGGAGGCCGCGCAGAAGGCCGGAAAGTTCGCCGAAGAGATCGTCGGCGTCACGATCAAGAGCCGCAAGGGCGACACGGTCGTGGACAGCGACGAGTACATCCGCCACGGCGCGACGCTCGACGCGATGCAGAAGCTGCGTCCGGCCTTCACCAAGGACGGGTCGGTGACGGCTGCGAACGCCTCGGGCCTCAACGACGGTGCTGCGGCGACGCTCCTGATGTCGGCCGACGAGGCCGAGCGCCGGGGGATCGAGCCCTTGGCGCGGATCGCCTCCTACGCGACGGCGGGTCTCGATCCGTCGATCATGGGCGTGGGTCCGATCCATGCCTCGCGCAAGGCGCTGCAGAAGGCCGGCTGGAAGGTCGAGGACCTCGATCTCGTGGAGGCGAACGAGGCCTTCGCGGCGCAGGCCTGCGCGGTCAACAAGGACATGGGCTGGGACCCCGCGATCGTGAACGTGAACGGCGGCGCCATCGCCATCGGCCACCCGATCGGCGCCTCGGGCGCGCGGGTGCTCAACACGCTGCTGTTCGAGATGCAGCGCCGGGGCGCGAAGAAGGGCCTCGCCACGCTCTGCATCGGCGGCGGCATGGGCGTCGCGCTCTGCGTCGAGCGCCCCTGACCCCGCAGTGACGCGGAAGGGCGCCTGCGGGCGCCCTTTTCGTATCCCGTGCGGCGAAAAGGAACGCGCAATATTGTTGCGGTGCAGCGTCAGCGCGCGTAACACAATTACCTCAGAGAGACGCCAGACTGGAGGAACCCATGGCAAGAGTAGCGCTCGTCACCGGCGGCAGCCGCGGCATCGGTGAAGCGATTTCCAAGGCCCTGAAGGCGGAGGGCTACGAGGTCGCCGCCACCTATGCCGGGAACGACGAGAAGGCCGCCGCCTTCACCGCAGAGACCGGGATCAAGACCTACAAGTGGAACGTCGCGGACTACGACGCCTCGAAGGCCGGGATCGAACAGGTCGAGGCCGATCTCGGGCCGATCGACACGGTGGTGGCGAATGCCGGCATCACGCGCGACGCCATGTTCCATCGCATGACCCCCGCACAGTGGAAGGAGGTCATCGACACCAACCTCACCGGCGTCTTCAACACCGTCCACCCGGTCTGGCCGGGGATGCGCGATCGCAAGTTCGGGCGCGTGATCGTGATCTCCTCGATCAACGGGCAGAAGGGCCAGGCCGGCCAGGTGAACTATGCCGCGACCAAGGCGGGCGACCTCGGCATCGTGAAGAGCCTCGCGCAGGAGGGCGCGAAGTTCGGCATCACCGCCAACGCAATCTGCCCCGGCTACATCGCGACCGAGATGGTCATGGCCATCGACGAGGCCGTGCGCGACAAGATCATCGCGGGCATTCCGGCCGGCCGCCTCGGCACGCCCGAGGAGATCGCGCGCTGCGTGAGCTTCCTCGCGTCGGAGGATTCGGGCTTCATCAACGGCTCGACGATCTCGGCCAACGGCGCGCAGTTCTTCGTCTGAGGCGCGAGACCCTGAACGCGGAAGGCCGGGATCGCTCCCGGCCTTTTTCACGTGCGGCATCTGCCCCGGATCAGGCGCGGCGGCCGAAGAGGCTTGCGACGGCGCGCCAGAAGTGGCGGCTGACCTCGGCGCGGCCGGCAAGGATGCGGGCGCGCAGTTCCGGCGTATGTGCGAAGCTTTCCATCGTCGTCTCCTTGGTTCGAAACACGAACCTCCCCCGTGGGTAAATATGTGGCAGCCTTGCTGACCTTACCATGCGCATTCCGGCAAATCCGCCTTTCGCCCCGCGCAAGGCTCAGCGGCGGCGTCCGGTGAGATAGCCCCAGACCTCGCCGAGGATCCGGCCCCGCGCCTGATGCGCGCGGCGGATGGCGTCGCGGGTCCGGCGGTCGGTCGTGTTGTCGAAGATCATCGGAACGTCCCTTTCGAAGAAATATTGAACTGATCCCTGGATGCGCCCAATATCCGAAAGACACAAACGAGACCTTTCTATCCTTCGATGAAGAATTTCTTGGGTGATACATGTCCGGCCGCCTGCCGCCGCTGACCGCGCTCCGCGCCTTCGAGGCCGCCGCGCGCCACCTGAGCTTCGCGCGGGCGGCGGCGGAGCTGAACGTGACGCCCGCGGCGCTGTCGTTCCAGGTCAAGAACCTCGAGGAGCATCTGGGCGCGCCGCTGTTCACCCGCCTGAACCGCGCGGTCGAACTGACCGAGGCCGGTCGCGCGCTCGCGCCCGGTGCCTCCGACGGCTTCGCGACGCTCGCCACCGCGTGGCGGGCGGCCCGGCAGACGGGCGCCGGCAGCACCCTGACCGTGACGGCGGGACCGGCCTTCACCGCCAAGTGGCTCGCGCCCCGGCTCTTCGCCTTTGTCAGCGCGCACCCGGAGATCGAATTGCGGTTCTCGGCCACGCTGAAGCTCGTGGACCTCGCGCGGGACGACGTCGATATCGCGATCCGTTTCGGGATGCCGCAGGAGGAGCCGGGGCTGAGGAGCCGGGCCTTCACGCAGGAATGGCTCAGCCCGATGATGTCGCCCGCGCTCGCGCGCGAGTTTCCGGAGCCTCGCGACCTCGCGCGCGCACCGCTCCTGCATCAGGAGGATACGGGGTTCGTGAAGCCTGCGATCGACTGGCCGGCCTGGTTCCGGGCCGCCGGCCTGCCCCCGCGCTTCGCGGCGGGCGCGCGGTTCAGCCAGGCCGACCACGCGCTGGACGCCGCCGCCTCGGGGGCAGGCGTCGTTCTCGGGCGCATCTCGCTGGCCGAGCGGGATCTCCGGGAGGGCCGTCTGGTCATGCCCTACGACCTCGCGCTCGCGACCGACGCGCTCTACCGCCTCGTCTATCCGGCGGGCACGGAAGACCGGCCGCAGGTGCGGGCCTTCGTCGAGTGGATCGAACGAGAAGTGAAGAGCCTCTCGGCGTATGCCGAGGGGATGCGCTTCGTCCCGGCCGCCCAGGTTGCGGCCTGACTGCGGCCGGACCGGGGAACCGGCGGCGCCGGTCCCGGTCCCTCCGCCTCAGTGCTCGAGGCGGCTGATCTCTTCCTTCAGGCGGAGTTTTTCCTTCTTGAGTTCACGCACGGCAAGGTCGTCGATGCTCGGGCTACGCTGCGCCTCCTCCACACGCTGGGCGAGGACTGCGTGCTTCTTCTTCAGTTCCTGAAGATGAGCGCCAAGAGACATCGGGTATCCTCCTCTCGATTGTGACAACGATGCGTCAAGGCAACCACGGATTGCGAGTCGTGTCACGCCTTTCGCGTCTGGGGATGCCTAGAATGCGGGACACCGCCGGCTCAGGGCCAGCGGATGGCCTCGCCCTCACGCAGGATGCCCGCGATTTCAGCGGTGTAGCTCTCGCCGTCGGCCTCGTGGCGGGCGCCTTCATGTAGAAGAAGTGGCGCCAGCAGGCGGAACGGCGCGCGGCCGCCCTTGCGCGCCCGGAGGATGACGCGGCCCGCCTCGCGACCGGGGCGGGGCTGGAGCGGCAGGACCGAGACCGAGCCGAGCGCGCCGAGCGCGCCGAGCATCTCGGGCAGACGCTCCGCCGTCTGGATCATCGTCAGCCAGCCCCCGGGCTTCAACCGGGCGGACGCGACCGAAACCCAGAGCGACAGCGGCGTCTGCTCGCGGAGCGCGGCCTCACGGCCCGCATCCTCCGCCGCGGTGCCCGCCCCGGCGCGGTAGTAGGGCGGATTGGCGATCACCTGGTCGAAGGCGCGTTGCCTCAGCGCCGGCGGCAGCGCGGCGAGATCGGCCGTCACGATCTCGAGCCCGGCGCCCGCCGCCTCGGCGTTCCGGCGCGCGAGGTCGGCGTAGTCGGCCTGCCGCTCCACCCCGGTGATCGACAGCCCCGGCACCCGCGCGGCGAGGCAGAGGCTGGCCACGCCCACGCCGCAGCCGAGTTCCAGCACCTGCTGCCCCTCCTGCGCGGGACAGGCGGCGGCGAGGAGCACGGGATCGGTTCCGGCCCGATAGCCGCGGGCGGGCTGCCAAGCCCGGACGCGCCCGCCGAGAAACTCGTCCCGGGTGAGGTCGCCCGGCGTCACTCGCTGACGGGCAGGTCGTTGTCGCGCAGGACGGCGCGGGCGCGGAAGGCGTCGGCGCGGCGCACGAACAGCCGACGCGGCAAAATGCCGATGGACCCCTCGAGCGTGCTCATATGGACGTCCATCTCGAACACCTCTATATCCTCGCCGGACAACAGGGCCGAGGCGAAGGCGATCACGGTCGGGTCGTTGCTGCGCAGCACCTCGAGCATGGATCGGCATTTAGGGGTTGGGACCCCGGTTGTCGAGACGCGGGTCCAACGGGTCGAGCCACGGGAGGGAAGCGGGCGCATGAGCCTCGATGATGCAGCGACCAAGCCGCACGAACGCCTGCAATCCGCGCTGAGCGGAGACCTCGAGGCCGTGGGCGCGCTCATCCGCGAGCGCATGGCCTCCGAGCACGCGCCGCGCATCCCCGAGGTCACGGCGCACCTGGTCGAAGCGGGCGGCAAGCGCATCCGGCCGATGCTGACGCTCGCCGCCGCGCGGCTCTGCGGCTACGAGGGCGAGGATCACCGCAAGCTCGCCGCGACGGTGGAATTCATCCACACCGCGACGCTGCTGCACGACGACGTGGTGGACGAGAGCCAGCGCCGCCGCGGGCGACCGACGGCGAACCTGCTCTGGGACAACAAGTCGAGCGTGCTGGTCGGCGACTACCTCTTCGCGCGGTCGTTCCAGCTCATGGTCGAGACGCGCAACCTGCGCGTCCTCGACATCCTGTCGAACGCCGCGGCTACCATCGCCGAGGGCGAGGTGCTGCAACTGACCGCGGCGATGAACCTCGCCACGACGGAAGGCATCTACCTCCAGGTCATCCGCGGCAAGACCGCGGCGCTCTTCGAGGCGGCCTGCGAGGTCGGCGGCGTCATCGCGGGCCGGGACGAACGCGTGATCGGCGCGCTCGCTCGCTACGGCGACGGGCTGGGCGTCGCGTTCCAGATGGCGGACGACCTGCTCGACTGGGGCGGGGCCTCGGGCGTCATCGGCAAGAACACCGGCGACGACTTCCGCGAGCGCAAGCTGACGCTGCCGGTGATCCGCGCCGTCGCCCGCGCCGACGCCTCCGAGCGCGCCTTCTGGGTCCGCACCATCGAGCGGGGCGACCAGCGGGACGGCGACCTCGAGCAGGCGATGGAGCTGCTGCGCCGCCACGGCACGCTCGAGGAAACGCGGGTCGAGGCCAACGCCCACGCGGACGCCGCGCGCGAAGCCCTGGGCGAGGTGCCGGAGCACCCGCTGACCGAGATGATGGCGGACCTCGCGGGCTACGTGGTGGCGCGGCTCAACTGACCGTCAGGGCGCCTCGCGCAGGTCCGGCGCGGGCGCGACCCACCAGCCCGGATGACCGGCGAGCCGTTCCGCCGCGCCCTCAGCCTCCGCTTCCTCGGTGAAGAGGCCGAAGCAGGTGCCCCCCGACCCGCTCATCCGCGCGAGACGGCAGCCCGGTTCGGCGGCGAGCGCGTCCAGCACCGCGCGGACCTCCGGGACGAGGGCGCAGGCGGCGGGCTCGAGGTCGTTGCGGGTCTCGCCGAGCCAGTCGAGAAGGCTCTCGGCATCGCTCCAGTCAGGCTCGGGCATCGGCGGGTTGTCGACGCCGGAAAGCGCGCGGAAGACGGGGCCGGTCGGCACCTCGACGCCCGGGTTCACGAGGACGAACCAGAGCGGCGGGATGGGCGGCAGCGGGTCGAGCACCTCGCCGATCCCACGCATCCGTGCCGGACGGCTGCCGAGGCAGACGGGAATGTCCGCGCCGATGGCGAGAAGGTCGGGCATTGCGGGCAGAGGCGCGTCCCAGAGGGCGGAAAGCCCGCGCAGCGCGGCGCCCGCGTCGGCCGAGCCGCCGCCGATGCCGCCCGCATGGGGCAGGTGCTTCTCCAGTCGGATCGCCGCGCCACGCGGCCGCCCGAAGGCCTCCGCCGCGCGCCAGACGAGGTTGCGCCGGTCGGCGGGCACGCCCGCCGCGCGCGGCCCGGTGACGGAGAGGCGAAGTTCCGAAGCCTCCCCGATCTCGAGCCAGTCGCCGACACCCGCGAAGACGACCAGCGAGTCGAGAAGGTGGTAGCCGTCGGCCCGCCGCCCGGTGACGTGGAGCGCGAGATTGACCTTGGCGGGCGCGAAGAGCCTCACTGCGTCTCGCCCACGCCGCCTTCCTGTTCCAGCACGCGGTCGAGGCCGATCTCGAGCTTGAGGCGGATGCGCGCCCCGTCCTCCTCGGTCGGCTCGAGGCTGAGCGCGCGTTCCCACTGGAACCGCGCCTCGCGCTGGCGGCCGACCATCCAGTAGACGTCGCCGAGATGGTCGTTGATGATCGGGTCGGTCGGCAGGAGCGCGACCGCGCGCTCCATCGGCTCCACCGCCTCCTCGAAGCGGCCGAGGCGGTAGTAGACCCATCCGAGGCTGTCGACGATGTAGCCGGACTCGGGGCGGGCGGCGACGGCTTCCTCGATCATGCCGAGCGCCTCGTCGAGGTTGCGGCGCTGCTCGACCAGCGAATAGCCGAGGTAGTTCAGAACCTCGGGCTGCCCCGGGTTCAGTTCGAGCGCGCGGCGGAAGTCGGCTTCGGCGGGCGGCCAGTCGTCGATGTCGTGATAGCAGATCGCGCGGGCATAGTGGACGAACCAGTAGCGCGGCTGCGAAGTGTCCACGAGGTCGAGCGCGGCGGTGTAGCTGCCGATGGCATCGGCGCAGCGGTCGGCGCGCCGCAGCATGTCGCCGAGCGTGGCGTGGACCGTGGCGAGGTCGGGGCGCGCCTCGGCCAGTTCGGTCAGCGCGGTCAGCGCCGCTTCGGTGTCGCCCTGCCGTTCCAGCGCCTCGGCACGGCCGAGCTGCGCCTCGACGTACTGGTCGTCGCCTTCCGCCACCTGCCCGAAGGCGTCGGCCGCCAGCTCGTAGCGCTCGGTGTCGAGAAGGAGCTGCCCGGCGAGGATCAGCGCGTCGCTGTGGCCGGGGGCGATCCCGTGCGCGGCACGGGCGTAGATCAGGGGCAGGTTGCCGCCGCCGTCCGAGCCGAAGGCCTGCGCCACGGTGAAGAAGACCTCGGCGATGCCCTCCTGCGCGGTCGTCACGAAGTCGTAGGGCCCCTCGGCCCCGGCGCCGATGCGCGCCTGCATGGCCAGGAGCGCGGGGTCGGGCACGCGCTGCGTGTAGCTGTCGAGCAGATCGAGCGCATCGCCGCGGCGGTCGAGCTGCACCAGGATCTCGGCCCGCGCGCGCACCACGCGCTCGGTCTGGCTGATCCGGCCCGCGCGTTCGCCCGACAGGATCTCCTCGGCCGTCTCGAAATCGCCCACCGCCGCGCGGGCGAGGCCGAGGTGAAGCCAGGCCAGTTCGGCAAGCGACGGATCCTCGGTCAGCGCCATGAACGACGCCTCGGCCCGGTCCATGTTCCCCTCGCCGAGGGCGATCCAGCCGGCGGCGAGCTCGTCGATGAAGGGCCCCCCGGCACGCCCCGCCTCGATCGCGGCCCGCGCGCCTTCGAGCTCGCCTGCGCGGATGAGCTGCACGAACTGCACGAGCCCGGCGAGTTCCTGCCCCGTGGCGCCCTCGGGCAGCGCCGCGGCGATATCGGCGGCGATGTCCCAACGCCCGAGCGCGGCGTTCGCGAAGAGCGCATTCGAGATGAGGACCGGGTTGCCGGGATCGGCAGCGAGGGCGCGCTCGAAATACTCGGCCGCCTCGCGGTGGTCGCCCTGCAGGACGGCGAGGCGCGCGGCCAGGTAGGATCCGGCGAGACCTTCGCCGGACTGCGCGGCGACGGGCGGCGAGAGGGACAGGGCCGTGGCGAGGGCGATCGCGGCGGTCAGCGGGCGGGCAAGGGGCATTCCTGTCTCCAATCGGTCGCCGCAGACACTAGGGCGCAAAGCCCCGCAGGGCAACGCGCGCCCGCATGACGGCCCGCACCGATCCGGTCACGCTTTCGCGTGCGGGCCTTCGCGGTCACATGTTGGGATAGTTCGGCCCGTCCCCGCCCTGCGGCACGGTCCACTTGATGTTCTGCGAGGGGTCCTTGATGTCGCAGGTCTTGCAGTGGACGCAGTTCTGGAAGTTGATCACGAAGCGGGGATCCTTCCCCTCCTCCCGGACCACCTCGTAGACGCCGGCGGGGCAGTAGCGCTCGGCCGGCTCGGCGTATTCGGACAGGTTGACCCGGATCGGAACCTCGGCGTCCAGGAGCTTCAGGTGCGCGGGCTGGCTCTCCTCGTGGTTGGTCATGGAGAAGCTCACGTTGGTGAGCCGGTCGAAGCTGAGCACGCCGTCGGGCCTGGGGTAGTCGATCGGTTTGAAGTTCTTCGCCTTGCCGGTCGCCTCGGCGTCGGACTTGCCGTGCCGCATCGTGCCGAAGAAGGACGCGCCGAACAGGCTGTTGGTCCACATGTCCATGCCGCCGAGCACGACGCCGCCGAGAAGCCCGTGCCTGGACCAGAGCGGCTTGACGTTGCGCACCGGCCGGAGGTCGCGCGCGATCGGCCCGTCCTCGTGGATCGAGCGGTCGTAGTCCGTCAGCTCGTCGCCCGAACGGCCCGCCTGGATCGCGGCGAAGGCGGCCTCTGCGGCCTGCATCCCCGAGAACATCGCGTTGTGGTTGCCCTTGATGCGCGGCACGTTCACGAGCCCCGCGCCGCAGCCGAGGATCGCGACGCCCGGCGCCACCGCCTTCGGGATCGACTGGAGCCCGCCCTCCGCGATGGCGCGCGCGCCGTAGGCGATGCGCTTTCCGCCCTTCAGCAGCTCGGCCACCATCGGGTGATGCTTGAAGCGCTGGAACTCCATGTAGGGGTAGAGATACGGGTTCTCGTAGTTCAGGTGCACCACGAAGCCCACGTAGACCTGGTTGTTGTCGAGGTGGTAGATGAACGACCCGCCGCCCGCGTTGCGGCCGAGCGGCCAGCCCATGGTGTGCACCACCTTGCCGGGGCGGTGCTTCTCGGGGTCGATCTCCCAGATCTCCTTCATGCCGAGGCCGAACTTCTGCGGGTCGCGCCCCTTCGACAGCTCGAACTTCGCCATCACCTCCTTGGTGAGCGAGCCGCGCACGCCCTCGCCGAGGAAGACGTACTTGCCGTGCAGTTCCATTCCCGGCTCGTAGCCGTCGCCGGGCGTGCCGTCGGGGTCGAGGCCGAACTCGCCCGCGACGACGCCCTTCACCTCGCCGTTCTCGCCGTAGACGAGCTCGGAGCAGGACATGCCGGGGAACACCTCGACGCCCAGCGCCTCGGCCTGCTCGGCCATCCAGCGGCAGACGTTGCCCATCGAGACGATGTAGTTGCCGTGATTGTTCATGAGCCGCGGCATCACCCAGTTGGGGATGCGGATGCCGCCACCCTCGCCGAGGACGTGGAACTGGTCCTCGCGGACGGGCACGGTGATCGGCGCGCCCTTGGCCTTCCAGTCGGGGATGAGCTTGTTCAGCGCGACGGGGTCGAGGACCGCACCCGACAGGATGTGCGCGCCGACCTCCGAGCCCTTCTCGATCACGACCACGTTCAGCTCGGGGTCGAGCTGCTTGAGCCTGATCGCGGCGGACAGGCCCGCGGGCCCCGCGCCGACGATGACCACGTCGTATTCCATGCTCTCGCGGACGATCTCGGACATGTCGTTCCTCCGGCTCTCGCGCCTGCGGCCTGCGGCCACGGCGATGGCGTGTCGCGCAACAAAGTTTCGCGGATGCGTATTGAAGGCCGGGGCGCCGGTCAATCGTGACGCGGATGCAACTTGTCGCAGAGGCGCGCCTCCGGGTGCCATATGGGCATTCCGGCGCGATGCGCTAGGTCTCGGCGCAACCTGACGTGGAGTGAGCCCATGACCCCCCTTCGCCTGACCTACCTCGCCCTCGTGATCGTCGGCGCCATCCTGCCCTGGAGCTACTTCTACGCCTGGTTCGACGTGAACGGCTGGGACCTCGGGGCGATGATCGACGCCTGGTACGTAAACGACGCGACCAGCGGCCTCGTCTACGACCTGACGATCGCGGCCGCGGCGCTGACGGTCTGGGCGGTGGTGGAGGTTGTCCGGGGCAATCGGTGGTTCCTTCTCGTGATCCCCGCGACCTTCGCCATCGGGGTGAGCTGCGGCCTGCCGCTGGCGCTGTATCTCAAGGCCAGGCCGTCGCGGTCCGCGTAGGGCGGGATCCGTCGCGCCGCACGCCTCGCGACGTCCGTAGGGCGGGACTGGTCCCGCCCAACCGGTACAAGGCGGGACAAGTCCCGCCCTACCTGGTCGAAGTCACGGCAGGAGAACCGTCTGCCCGGTCGTCTTCCGCGCCTCGAGCGCGCGGTGCGCCTCGGCCACGTCCTCGAGCGGGAAGCGCTGGTCGATGCGGATCTTCACGGCGCCCGACGTGACCTTGTCGAACAGGTCCGCCGCCATCTGCTGGCAGGTCTCGTGCACGGCGATGTGGGTGAACAGCGTCGGCCGCGTGATCTTGAGCGAGCCCTTCTGCCCCAGCACGCCGATGTTGAACGGCGGGACGGGACCGGAGGCATTGCCGAACGAGATCATCATGCCGAGCGGGCGGAGCGAATCGAGCGAACCCTCGAACGTGTCCTTGCCGACGGCGTCCATCACAACGTCGACGCCCCTGCCGTCCGTCAGCTCCCGCACCTTCGCGGCCCAGTCGCCGTCGCGGTAGTTGATGCAGGCCTCCGCCCCATGCTCGCGCGCGAGCCGGCACTTCTCCTCGGTCCCGGCGGTGCCGATCAGGCGGATGCCCTCGCTCCGCGCCCACTGGCAGGCGAGGAGGCCGACCCCTCCCGCCGCGGCGTGGAACAGCACCGTGTCGCCCTTTGAGATGGGCGTCGTGCGGCGAAAGAGGTACTGCACCGTCATGCCCTTGAGCATCATCGCGGCGCCTTCCTCGAAGCTGATCGCGTCGGGCAGCGGGCAGACCTGCGCGGCGTTCATCACGCGCGCCTCGGTATAGGCGCCGGGCGGCATCGCGGCATAGGCGGCGCGGTCGCCGACCTTGAGGTGCGTCACGCCCTCGCCCACCGCCTCGACGACGCCAGCTGCCTCCATCCCGAGGGCATGGGGCATCTGCAGGGGGTAGAGGCCGCTGCGCTGGTAGACGTCGATGAAGTTCAGACCGCAGGCCTCGTGGCGGATGCGGATCTGGCCTGGGCCGGGTTCGCCCACCTCCCGGTCCACGATGCGGAACTTCTCCGGCCCGCCCGGTTCCTCGATGATCGCCGTCTTCGCCATGATGGCCTCCCCGTCTTGTCCGCGCCGGAGACTAGCGGGTGCGCCTGCGCCGTCCAGAGTGTTTCCGGCCTCTTTGAAAGCGGCCCGGGGAATGCTACCTGCGCGGGGCTTTCGCGAGGGACGGCACCATGGATCATTTCCTCTACAAGGGCGGCATCCTCCATGCCGAGGACGTGCCGATCCCCGAGATCGCGGCCGAGGTCGGCACGCCGTTCTACGTCTACTCCTGTGCGACGCTCACCCGGCACTTCCGCCTCTTCGAGGAGGCGCTGGCGGGCCTCGACCACCTCGTCTGCTTCGCGGTGAAGTCGAATTCGAACGTGGCCGTCCTGGCGCATCTCGCGAGCCTCGGCGCGGGGATGGACGTGGTGTCGGGCGGCGAGTACCTGCGCGCCAAAGCTGCGGGTGTTCCCGGCGAGCGCATCGTCTTCTCCGGCGTCGGCAAGACGGCCGAGGAGATGCGGATGGCCCTGACCGGCGGCATCCGCCAGTTCAACGTCGAGAGCGAGCCGGAGCTCGAGCGCCTTTCCGCCGTCGCGACGGATCTCGGCGTCGCCGCGCCCATCACGCTGCGCGTGAACCCCGACGTGGACGCGCGCACGCACGAGAAGATCGCCACCGGCAAGTCCGAGAACAAGTTCGGCATCCCCATCGCGCGCGCCCGCGAGGTCTACGCCATGGCCGCGCGCCTGCCGGGGATCGAGGTCGTCGGCATCGATGTCCATATCGGAAGCCAGCTGACCGAGCTCGAGCCCTTCGAGACGGCCTATGGCAAGGTGGCCGAGCTGACGCGGCAGCTCCGCGCCGACGGGCACGACATCCGGCGCCTCGACCTCGGCGGCGGCCTCGGCATTCCCTACGAGCGGTCGAACACCGCCCCGCCGCTGCCCATCGAGTACGGCGAGGTCGTCCGCCGCACCGTGGGCGATCTCGGCGTCGAGGTCGAGATCGAGCCGGGGCGCCTCATCTCGGGCAACGCGGGGCTCCTCGTCTCCTCGGTCGTCTACGTGAAGAACGGCGACGGGCGCGATTTCCTGATCCTCGACGCGGCGATGAACGACCTCGTCCGCCCCGCCATGTACGGCGCCTGGCACGACATCGTCCCGGTGGTCGAGCCCGCGCCGGGCGTGGAGCAGGCGCCCTTCGACGTGGTCGGCCCCGTCTGCGAGACCGGCGACACCTTCGCCAAGCAGCGACCCCTGCCGCCCCTGTCGGAGGGCGATCTCGTGGCCTTCCGCAGCGCCGGCGCCTATGGCGCCGTCATGGCGAGCGAGTACAACACCCGGCCGCTGATCCCCGAGGTGCTGGTGAAGGACCATCACTTCGCCGTCATCCGGGCGCGGCCGTCGTTTGACGAGATGATAAACCGCGATACTGTTCCTACATGGGTATGAACCCATCGCGATCGGGCCACGGTCCGAAACCGGCCCGGAAAGGGAGCATGACCGAAGAACGCTCCGCGTCCCAAGCGGCCCTCGACCGCCTGATCTGGCCCCTGCGCCTGACCCGTCTCGGCATCGCCGCCGAGCGGTTCGCGCGGGGCTTCTGGCCGGTTTGGTCGATCCTTTTCCTCTGCGTGGCGGCGCTGGCCTTCGGGGCGGCGACGGCCCTGGCGCAGACGGCGCTCTGGGCCGTGGCGGCCGTCGCGGCGCTCCTGCTGGCATGGACGCTGGTGCGGGGAGTTCGACGCTTCCATTATCCGTCGCGGGCCGAGGCGCTCGACCGCCTCGACCGCACCATGCCCGGCCGGCCGATCACGGCGCTCCTCGACACGGTGGCGGTCGGCGGCGGCGATGCCGCCACGCGCTCCGTCTGGGAGGTCCACGTGGCCCGCATGGCCGAGCGCGCGGCGCGCGCCCGCCCGCCCGAGCCGGACCTGCGCCTGTCGGAGCGCGATCCCTACGCGCTGCGCTACGTCGCGGCGACGGCCTTCGCCATGGCGCTGCTCTTCGGGACGCTCGGCCGCGTCGCCGAGGTCGGCGAGGCGGTGACGCTCGGCCCCGGCGCCGCCGCCGCCTCCGGCCCCTCGTGGGAGGGCTGGGTCGAGCCGCCGATCTACACGGGCCTGCCGTCCCTCTACCTAAACGACATCGAGGCGGCGTCCTTCGAGGCGCCGGAAGGCAGCCGCATCAGCCTGCGCTTCTACGGCGAGCCGGGCGAGATCACCGTCGAGACCACCGCGGGCATGTCCCTCGTGGGCGAGCCGGCCGAAAGCTCCCGCACGCTCCTGTTGCAGCAGTCCGGCGACCTGACGGTCTTCGCGCCGTCCGGCGCGCGGAGCTGGAACATCTCCGTCCTCGCCGACCAGCCGCCGGAGGTAGCGCTCGAGGGCCAGCTCCAGGGCGAGCCTCCGGGGCAGATGCAGATGACCTTCACCGGGCGCGACGACTACGGCGTCGCCTCGGGCACCGCGACCTTCCGCCTTGACCCCGACGCGGCCGACCGCCGCTACGGCCTCGCCATCGCCCCCGAGCCGCAGGAGGCGCTGACCCTCGACCTGCCGCTGCCGTTCCGGGGTGGGCGCGAGGAGTTCACCGAGGTGCTCGTGGAGGACCTCGCCGCGCATCCCTTCGCAAACCTGCCCGTGACGCTGACCCTGACCGTGACCGACGACGCGGGCCAGATCGGCACCGTCAGCTACGACATCCCCCGTCTTCCCGGACGCCGCTTCTTCGACCCGCTCGCGAACGCGGTGGTGGAGCTGCGCCGCGACCTCCTGTGGAACCGGGAGAACGCCGACCGGGTCGCCGACCTGCTCCGCGCGGTGACGCACCTGCCGGAGGACGGCCTCGACGAGGGTGTCTACCTCCAGCTCCGCACCGCGATCCGGCGGCTTGAGACGGGCGTGGACTCCATCTCGACCGAGACGCGCGACCAGGTGGCCGAAATCCTGTGGAACGCCGCCCTCACGCTCGAGGACGGCGACCTCGACGACGCGCTCGAGCGCCTCCGCCGCGCACAGGAGCGCCTGTCCGAGGCCATGCGGCAGGGCGCCTCCGACGAGGAGATCGCCGAGCTGATGCAGGAACTCCGCGAAGCGATGAACGACTACATGCGCGAGCTGGCGCAGAACGCCGCGCCGGGCGACGAGACCGACC
>NZ_JBQLZP010000040.1:0-3236 GCF_052168335.1 Roseicyclus sp.
CGTCTTCACGATGGAGGAGGTCTGGCTCGAGCGGTTCCCGGGCGACGACAGTTCCGTCCACCTGCAGGACATCCCCGAGACGCCCGCCGCGTGGCGGGACGACGCGCTTGCCGCGAAGTGGGCCAAGGTCCGGGCGGCGCGGCGCGTGGTGACGGCGGCGCTGGAGATCCAGAGGCGCGACAAGGTGATCGGCGCCTCGCTCGAGGCGGCACCCCTCCTCCAGGTCGCGGACCCGGAGATGGCGAAGGTGCTCAAGGCCGTGTCGATGGACGACATCTGCATCACTTCGGACCTGACCGTGATGGAGGCCGAGCCGCAGGACGACGCCTTCCGCCTCGACGATCCGGGGATCGGCGTCGTCTTCCACCGCGCCGGGGGCGAGAAGTGCCAGCGCTGCTGGAAGATCCTGCCCGACGTGGGCAGCCACCGGCATCCGGGCGTCTGCAAGCGCTGCGACGAGGCGCTGTCGGAATAGGACGGAGGGGCGGCGGCGCCCCCCGTCTCACGCCGCGACGGGCTGCGTCCTGAGCCAGGTGATCGCCTCGGCCTCGGTGTCGAAGACGCGGGCGTTCACCGGCATCAGCTTGCCCATGGCCTCCACCATGCTGCCCGCCCCCGAGGGCGGGTGTGCAACCACGTAGTTCCGCACGTTGACGAGGGACTTGAAGCGCGACTTCATGGCCTCCGCCGACCAGCTTGCGCCGGTCTCGGACGTCTCCTTGGTGGCGAAGACGAGGAGCATGTCGACCTTGCCGTCGCCCCGGTCGAAGACGGCGTTCATGTGCTCGGCCATCTCGCCCATGTCCTCGCGTGTGACCTCGCGCAGGATGCGGAAGGCGTGGACGCGGGGGATGCCGGTGTCGAATTCCTCGATGGTCGGTGTCGTCAGCATGGGAGCCTCCGGGATCGGTGGGTCACGGGGCGAACGGATGCGGATGGGGGAGGTTCCCTGCCACGGATCCATTCTGTTTCCAGAAACGTTATCCTACAAAACTTCTATTTTTCTTTCCTCTCGCCATGCCCCACATCCCCCCAAACGTCTACGCGAGGGGCAAACGCCATGGACATCGTCATCGAGATCGCCACGACCATCGTGGCGCAGCTTCAGAAACCGACGCTCGCCTTCCTGATCGGGGGCATGATGCTTGCAGCCCTCGGCTCGAAGCTCGAGGTGCCGGAGCCGGTCTACAAGTTCATCGTGCTCCTGCTCCTGCTGAAGGTGGGTCTGAGCGCCGGCATCTCCGTGCGCGAGGCGAACCTGGTGGAGCTGGCCGTTCCGGCCGCGCTTGCCGCCGCCGCGGGCATCGCGATCATCCTGCTGGGCCGGGTCACGCTGGCCCGCTGGCGGGGCGTGTCGGAGATGGACGGGATGGCGACCGCGGGCCTTTTCGGCGCGGTCTCGGCCTCGACGCTGGCGGCGGGCATGGCGATGCTCGACAGCGAGGGGATTCCTTACGAGGGCTTCATCGGCGCGCTCTATCCCTTCATGGACATCGCCGCGCTGGTCACCGCCATCGTTCTCGCCCGGCTCAGTGCCGAGCGGAAGGCCGCGCGGACCCTTCAGGGAGCTGCGGGCGGCGCGGCGACGATGACCGTCGGCGGCGGCGGCGGTCCCGGCTTCGATCAGGGTTTCGGTGGCGACATGATCAAGGGCATCCTCGTCGACACGGTGCGGAGCCCGGCGATCTCCGCGCTCCTCCTCGGCCTCGCCATCGGCATCTTCGGGCGGCCCGAGAGCGTCTACGAGAGCTTCTACGACCCGCTCTTCCGGGGCCTCCTGTCGGTTCTCATGCTCATCATGGGCATCGAGGCGTGGCAGCGGCTGTCGGAGCTGCGCAAGGTCGCGCACGCTTACGTCCTCTACGGGATCGCGGCGCCCTTCGCCCACGGCCTGATCGGCTTCGGCGCGGGCCTGATCGCCCACACCCTCACCGGTTTCTCGGCGGGCGGCGTCGTGCTCCTGTCGGTGATGGCGGCGTCCTCCTCGGACATCTCCGGTCCGCCGACGCT
This sequence comes from Roseicyclus sp., assembly GCF_052168335.1. GTDB lineage: Bacteria > Pseudomonadota > Alphaproteobacteria > Rhodobacterales > Rhodobacteraceae > Roseibacterium. Next base: position 2,011 of record NZ_JBQLZP010000040.1, read on the forward strand.
CCGCGCCGCGCTGCCCGAGGCGAACCCCTCGGCCTATGTCGGCACCTCGACGGGCCTCGGCACGCCGGTGGCGATCCTGTCGATCCCGCTCTGGATCGCGCTCGCCGGGGCCGTGATCGGGTTCTAGACCGCCCCAATGAAAGCGACGGGCCGGGGCGCACGCTCCGGCCCGCGCATCTGGCCCACGCATTTGTGCGCTCGCGAACAGCCTTCCGCGCCTTGGGTTTCTCCGCGCGATGCCCTAGCTGTTGCCACAGCGGCAGAAAACGGAGAGCACGATGAGCGAGGACACCGGCTACACGCCCCCGAAGGTCTGGACCTGGGACAGGGAGAACGGCGGCAAGTGGGGCAGCCTCAACCGCCCGATCGCCGGGGCGACGCACGAGAAGGAGCTGCCCGTCGGCAGGCATCCCTTCCAGCTCTACAGCCTCGCCACGCCGAACGGCGTCAAGGTGACGGTGATGTTCGAGGAGCTGCTCGCCGCCGGCCACGCAGCCGAGTACGACGCCTGGCTCATCCGGATCGGCGACGGCGACCAGTTCGGCTCGGGCTTCGTCGAGGTGAACCCCAATTCCAAGATCCCGGCCCTGATGGACCGGAGCGGCGACAAGCCCGTGCGCGTCTTCGAATCGGGCGCGATCCTGATGCATCTGGCCGAGAAGTTCGGCGCGTTCCTTGGCCAGCCGGAAGACCGCCCCGAGCTCCTGTCGTGGCTGATGTGGCAGATGGGCAGCGCGCCCTATCTCGGCGGCGGCTTCGGCCATTTCTACGCCTACGCGCCCTTCAAGATGGAATACCCGATCAGCCGTTTCGCGATGGAGACGAAGCGCCAGCTCGACGTGCTGAACCGGCACCTCGAGGGGCGCGATTGGATGGTGGGCGACGACATCACCATCGCCGACATCGCGATCTGCCCCTGGTATGGCCGCCTCGTCATGGGCGAGGCCTACGACGCGGGCGAGTTCCTGTCGGTCCACGAATACCCCCACGTCATCGCCTGGGCCGAGCGCTTCTTCGCGCGTCCGGCGGTGCAGCGCGGGCGGATGGTCAACCGCACCTACGGCGAGCCCTCGAGCCAGCTCTGGGAACGGCACGACGCCTCGGACTTCGACACGAAGACGCAGGACAAGGTGCAGGCGGCCGAGTGAGGCCCGACGACGCCCGGATCGCCGAGGTCCTGATGGACCTCGCGCAGCGGAGGGGCACGGGCGCGAGCTTCTGCCCCT